>CAZKDU010000031.1:0-12515 GCA_964551485.1 uncultured Burkholderiaceae bacterium | reverse complement strand
CCGCTCGACCCCACCTGCAGCTGCTACACCTGCGCCGGCCACACCACGGCCGACGGCACGGTGTCCGGCGGCTTCAGCCGCGCCTACCTGCACCACCTGGACCGCTGCGGCGAGATGCTCGGCCCCATGCTGACCACGGTGCACAACCTGCACTACTACCTGAACCTGATGCGCGAGGTGCGCGCCGCGCTCGACGCCGGCCGCTTCGCCGAGTTCCGCGCGCAGTTCCGCGCCGACCGAGCGCGCGGCGTCTGAGGCCTCAGCGCCTGTTCACCGCCCCTCAGGCCGGGCGCACGCGCCGGCGCTGGTCGAGCAGCTGGGCGCCGATCAGCCACAGCGTGGGGCAGAGCACCAGCAGCCCCGAAAGAGCCTGAGCCACCTCGCCCTCGGCCAGGTTCTCGGTGGCCAGATGCCAGTAGGCGTTGTCGATGCCCGGCACCAAACCACCTTCGGTGAACTCGTGGAAGGCCTTGACCAGCAGCATGGCGGCAAAGGCCAGCATGAACACCGCGGTGACGTTGAAGAAACGCGACAGGTTCACGTGCCTGCCAAAGCGCACCCAGAGCGCGGCCACGGCGGCAGCGGCCAGCACGCCGATGGCGCCGCCGCAGGCCATGTGGCGCAGCTCGGCGTTGCCGGCCAGGGCCGCCAGCATGGTGGCGGTCTCCACGCCCTCGCGCCCGACCATGAAGACGGTGAAGCCGAACACCGCCCACCAGGCGCGGTGGCCGTCGAGCACCGAGGCCTGGCCCAGGGCCTGGGAGATCTCGCGCCCCATCTGCTTGCCCATCTGCAGCATGTGCGCCACGCACCAGACCACGGCGGCCACCGCCGCCAGGCCCAGCACGCCTTCCCACAGCGGGGAGATGCTGCCAACTTGGGCCAGCAGGTAGCCGAGCAGGGCCGAGCCGGCCACGGACAGCGCCAGGCCCGAGCGCAGCGCGCCGATCAGGCTCAGGCGCCCGGTCTTGCGCAGGTAGATGGCCGCCACGGCCACGACCAGAAAGGCTTCGAGCCCTTCCCGGAAGGTGATGAGGAGTGTTTGGAACATGTCGGTGCGGGGTTTGGGTTGGGTCGGTGGTGTTGCCGCGCCGCAAACGATAATTACTTTCATTTAGATTGTCAAACCGCCGCGCCCTGGCCCTGCCCTGCGCCGGGGCTGTTGCCTGGTGTGGCCAGCCGGTCGTGACCCGGCGCGTCAGCTCAGGCCCCTGGGCCTGACGGCTCCGGTTGGGCCGTGGCGCCGCAGGTCTGGCAGAAACGGGCGAACGCGCTCTTGCGCGTGCCGCAATGGCCGCAGCGGTCGTGCAGGCCAATGCCGCAGTGCGGGCAGTAGTCCAGCCCCGCGCCCTTGAGGTCGACCGCGCGCTCGCAGCCCGGGCACACGCCCTTGGCCAGGCGCGCCAGCGCGATGTCGTACGCCAGCCCCTCGCGACGCCGGGCGTCGGGCAGCTGCTCGGCCTGGCGCTGGCGCTCCAGATAGCGCTGCAGCGCCAGCACGGCCTGCCGCCCCACCACCACGGTCAGCACCAGGCCGACCAGGTAGCGCACATAGCCGCCGTAGCTCGGCAGGTAGGGCACGAGCTCGACGAAGAAGGTGAACAGCGCAAAGTAAATGAATCCCCAGACGAACGGCCACCAGGTGCTGCGCCGCTGCTTGACGAACAGCCACAGCGCCAGACCGAGCAGCGGCAGGGTCAGCGCCAGCCGGTAGCCGAACACCCGCAGCTCCTGGGCGCGGGTGGCGGCCTCCAGGCGCTCGCGCGCGCCCTGCTCCAGCCGGTCCAGCGCCTGCCGGGCCCGGGCCGCGGCCTGGCGCGCGTCCAGCTCGGCCTGCTGCTGGGCCTCGACCCGGGCCTGGGCAGCGCGCTCGGCGGCCTTCAGGCGGTCCAGCTCGCGCGTGCGCGCCAGCAGCTCGGCATCCTGCTCGGGCAGCTGGGTGGCTCGGCGGGTGGCCACCCAGTTCTGGAAAGTGTCGCGCGCCGCGGCCGAGGCCGAGCGCGCCGCCTGGTGCTGCAGCCCGGCCTGCTCCAGCGCGGCCTGGGCGTCCTGGCGTGCCCGCTCGGCCTGCTGGAGCGTGGTGCGCAGCGGCGCGGCGGCGGCCGTGTCCAGGTGGTCCTCGAGCGCCAGCGGGCGCTCGACCTGCGGCAGGTCACCGACCAGCGTGCCGCCCAGGCCGATCAGGAAGCCGGCGAACACGATGGCCACCAGCCAGAGGCCGCGGTGGAACCACTTCTCGGACAGGCGCAGGGCTTTGCTCATGGGCAGCTCCGGAAAAACTATGCTTTTGATAGCAAACACACCAGTAATGACAAGGGCTGGCGGCATATTTTCTTCACATTTTGACCGCCTGGAGACACCCGCTTGGCACGCCCAGCCGGCCGTGGGCGACGCCCAATGGGAGTCCTCAGACTCATCCCCGGCGACACCGCTGCCGCCGAAGTCGGTGCAGACCACGTGGTCCACCTGGCCGCGCACGCGGCTGAGGAACCGGGCGCCGACCGCACGCCGCCGCCCCTCGGCAGCCCCGCGCCAGCCAGCATAGCCGAGGCCCGCCCCCGCCGCCTGGGGCGGCCTTGCTCGGCGGCCGACAAGGAAGATGCGTCCGGTGTGTCACGACCGTGTAAAGCTGCGTAACAGCCGGGTCTGGTGTCACCAGCCGGCGAGCTGACCGCGTTACGCTTGCGGAGGAGCCCACCATGATCCCTGTTCCGCGCCCTGCCCGCCCGCGCCAAGCCCTCACACGCCTCGGCCCCCTTCGCCCCCTGGTTCTCGCGCTGTGCGCGGGCTTGGCAATGGTCGGTCCGCTGCCCCTGCACGCCGGGGCCGACGACCTCGACCAGGCCCTGGCCGAGCACTGGCGCGCCACGTCACGCTTCGGCTACAGCCCGTTCCCGGCCCCCGCGCCGGCCGACCCCAGCGCCCCGCGCGGCCGCAGCTGGGCCCTGCAACAGCTTGAATTGGCCCGCACCGCGGCCGGGCAGCCGGCGCGCATTCCCGAGGCACTGGCCGGCGTGGACACCCCCCTGCCCACGCTGTTCGCCCGCTTCCGCGAGGAGCGCGAGGCGCGCCGCCGCGTGCGTGAACCGGCGGCCGAGGCCCTGCTCGGCACCGCCGCCAACGAGGACGGCTCCCTGAACTTCAGCCGCGACATGGCGCGCCAGGCCGCGACATGGCGGCTCGAGGCCTGCAGCCGCCCGGACCTGGAGAACCCGCTGCTGGCGCGCCTTACCGAGTTCTGGTTCAACCACCTCAACGTTTCCGCCGGCAAGGGGGCAGTGCGCCCCTTCGTGGGCCACTACGTGCTGCACGCCATCCGCCCGCACGTGCTGGGCCGCTACGAAGACCTGCTGCTGGCCAGCGCACGCCACCCGGCCATGCTGTTCTACCTGGACCAGGCCCAGAGCGTGGCCGAGGGCAGCCCTGGCGGCCCCATGGCGGCGGGCGGCGCACGCCGCCGCGGCCTGAACGAGAATTACGCACGCGAGCTGCTGGAGCTGCACACCCTGGGCGTGAACGGTGGCTACACCCAGGCCGACGTGCGCGAGCTGGCGCGCGTGCTCACCGGCTGGACGGTGGACCCGCAAAGCCCCACGGGCTTCCGCTTCGCTGCGCGCCTGCATGACGCCGGCCCCAAGACCCTGCTCGGCCAGCACCTGGCTGGCGGCGGCATGGACGAGGGCGAGGCCGCGATCCGGCTGCTGGCACGCCAGCCCGCCACGGCCCAGCGCATTGCCCTGCGCCTGGCACAGTTCTTCGTGGCCGACCAGCCGCCGCCGGCCCTGGTGCAGCGCCTGGCGCAGCGCTACCTGGCCACCCAGGGCGACCTGCAGGCGGTGCTGCGCACCCTGATCGAGTCGCCCGAAACCTGGGACACCGGCACGCGCCTGTTCAAGACGCCGCTGGACCACGCCTGCGCCACCTTGGCCGCCGCCGGCGGACCACAGGGCGAACGCGAAACCCGGCTGGCCCTGGGCTTCCTGGCCGGCGCCGGCCAGCCCCTGCACGGCTGGCAGACGCCGGACGGCTACCCGACCGACGCCGCCACCTGGCTTTCGCCAGAAGCGCTGTCGCGCCGCGCCGATTTCGCCATGGCCGTGGGCCGCCGCCTGCCAGACGCCCGGGCGCTGCAACCCTGGTTGACGCCCACCACGCGCGCGCGCATCACCCAGGAACCTCCCCGCCTGCAGGCCGGCCTGGCCCTGGCCAGTCCCGAATTCATGAACAAGTGAGGCGCGCCATGTTCCTTCCCCCGCCCCTCGCCCCCCACCCGCCCGCCGTGCGGGGCGTCGGGCTGCGCCGGCGCAGCGAGCTGGTGAAGCCCTGGACCGCCGTGCTCAGCCCACTGGCGGCACAAGCCGCCAGCGACGCGCCACGTGGCCGTCTGGTGCTGGTGTTCCTGCGTGGCGCGTACGACGGCCTGTCGGCCTTCGTGCCCTGGGACGACCCGCACTACGCACGCCTGCGCCCCAGCCTGGCCCTGCCGCGCCCCGACGGTACGGCCCAGACCGCGCTGCGGCTGGACGAGCGTTTTGCCCTGCACCCGGCGCTGGCGCCGCTGCTGCCGCTGTGGCAGCAAGGGGTGCTGGGCGTGGTGCCGGCAGCCGGCCTGCCGCTGGCGATCCGCTCGCACTTCGAGGCCCAGCACTACTGGGAGATCGGCCAGCCCGGCAAGCACAGCGCCGCCACCGGCTGGCTCAACACCCTGGCCCAGGGCGCGGCTGAGGTGGGTGACGCAGCCGGCCCGCGCCTGATCGGCGTGGGCGAGGCCAACCCTGAGATCCTGCGCGGCCCGGCCCCCGCCCAACTGGTGGCACGCGGCCAAGCTGCCACCCGCACCGGCGTGCTGGCCAACGAGCGCGCCCGCCAGGCGCTGCTCGACCTGTACGCCCAGTCAGGCCAGTTCGGCCCGGCCTTCGAGCAAGGCGCCAGCAGCCGCCTGCAGACCGCCCAGATCCTGGAGCAGGCCGAGGCGGCCCGCATGGCCCAGAACCCGGCCATGGCAGCCACGGCCAACCCGGACCTGCTGGCGCGCGAGATGCAGGCCGCCAGCAACGGGGCCGGCAACCCCGCCGGCCTGCAGCTCGACGCGCGCCACCTGGCCACGCTGATGCGCCAGGACCGGCGCCTGCAGCTCGGCTTCCTGTCGGCCGGCGGCTGGGACACCCACGCCAACCAGGGCGGCGTCACCGGTGCACTGGCACAGAACCTGGGCAACCTGGCGGCAGCGCTGCTGGCCCTGCGCACCGAGTTCAACCAGACCGACGACGTGATCGCCGTGGTCAGCGAGTTCGGCCGCACCTGCGCCGAAAACGGCACGCGTGGTACCGACCATGGCCACGGCAACGCGCTCTGGCTGATCGGCAATCGCGTCCAGGGCGGGCGCTGGCACGGCCGCTGGGAAGGCCTGGCCCCGGGCCAGCTGCACGAGGGACGCGACCTGCCAGTGCTGCACGATTTCCGGGCTGTGCTGTCGCTGGTGCTGCGCGCCACCCAGGGGGCAGACGACACCCGGCTGGCCGCGGTGTTCCCGGGCAACCCCTGGGCCGGCCAGGCCCTGACCAGCGGCGACAACCGCACCCTGGCCGGTCTGCTGCGCGCCTGAGGCCGGCTGCTGGCGCCTCGCGGCCTGGGCCGGTCGGCGCAGCGGGTCAGGTGGTGAAGACCGTCAGCACGCCGGTGTAGCCGTAGAGGTGGTGGCGGGCGATTTCGCCGCCGGCGAAGAAGCCCACCAGAGGCACCACGCCCAGGGCGCGGCGGATGGTCTGCAGCTCGGCGCTGGGGGCGCCGAAGTGCGGCCCGCCGCGGCCGGCGCAGCTCACGTAGACGGCGCCAGCCATGCGCCGCGCCGGGTGCGGGGCCGACTCCGCCTCGGGCGCGGCCAGGGCGCTGGCCACCTCCAGCGGCAGCTCCTCGGGTTCGAGCTCCTCGCGGATCTCGGCGCAGATGCGCATCAGGTCGGCGCGCGCGGCCTCGGCGTGGCGCTGGCAGAAGGCCAGGCGCTGGCCGGCCTGCACGCGGTCGGCCACAGCCACGCCCTGGCGCGCCGGGTCCAGCCCGACGATGTGGCGCACCAGCACGTCGCTGCCGAAGTTGCCGGTGCGGCGCACCGCCTCGCCGTGGCGCGCGTCCTCCGGCGAGAGCAGGCCGACCAGGGTCTGGCGCACCACGGCCAGGGCTTCGCGCGGCTGGTCCAGCGAGATCCGCAGGTCGCGCAGCATCACCTCCAAGGCCGGCTTGCCGTCGAGTTCCAGGATCACGTTGGTGTCGGCCATGGTGACCAGGCGCACCGGGCTCACCGGCAGGCAACCCTGGGTGACGCGCGAGACCAGGCCCACGCCCTCGCCGAAGGCCACACCGCTCAGGCCGCCGCTGAACACGCCGCTGGCCGCGCCCTGGCCCTTGATGTTGCCATTGCCGCCCACGGCGAACTGCACGGTCGGGCCGCGGCTGGAGGCCAGGCCACCGAACAGGTAGCCGGTGTCGGTGCGCGCGGCCATCTCGTCGACCAGCTCGGCCAGGTCGGGCGTGCCGGCGTCGGCGTGCACCAGGGCGGTGTGTGCCGCAAAGCCCAGGCCCAGCGGGGCCACGCCGGAGAACACCCGGTACTGGTCGCTCGGCAGTTCACACAGCAGCACGGCCAGGGCCGGCTCGTCGAAGTACTCGACATTGTTGGACGCGATGCCCACCCCCACCGTGCCGGCCCAGTCGGTCACCTCGGGCAGCTCGGCACTCAGGTGGTCCAGGATGTCCTGGGCGGCGTCGGTGTAGTGGTCGGTGATGTAGAGCAGGGCCAGTGTGGGCGCGCTGGCGTAGCCGGGCAGGGCCATCTGGGCGCGCAGTTGGGCCAGCACCAGGCCAGCGGCCATGCGCCACTGCGGGTGCGTGGCGTGCCCATAGGGAAACAGCCGGGGGGCGTGCGGGTCAGCCATGCCAGGCAGAGCGGGCTCAGGCCCGCTTGCGGGCGGAGGTCTTCTTGGCCGGGGCGCGCTTGCGTGCCGGGGCGCCAGCCACGTCTTTGGCGGTTTTGATGGCTTCCTTGGCCAGGCCGGTGGCCATGTGTTTGGTGGTGTCGACCGCGGTCTGGCGCGCCGCATCCTTCATGGCGCTGGTGGCGATCTGCTGGAACTGCTGGGTCAGCGAGCCCCACCACTGCAGCGGGTCCACCACCCCGGCGGCACCCTTCTTGGCCGCGCCCTTGCCGGAGGCAGACGCTTTGGCTTTGGCACTAGAGCCCACACCCGAGGCCACGCTGGACACACCGGAAGCCACACTGGAGATGGTCTTGGCGGTGTCGGCAGCCTTTTCGCTCACCTTCTGCACGCCGCTGAACACCGAGTCGGCGGCCTTGAGCTTGAGCGCGTTGGCCACATCGCCCATGTTGAAGTTCATGCCCTTGAGCGTGGCCAGGGTCATCTTCTGCACCTCCAGCGCCTGGATGGTGGCGCCCAGGGCCTTGGAGTTCTGGTCGAGCCAGAAATGCACGGCCTTGAGTTCGTCGATGCGCTTGTCCAGCTCCTCCACATTGAGCGTGGGGGCCACCCAGTTGGCCAGGTTGGGCATCTGCGGGATGGTCTGGGAAGCGCCCTTGGCGAGGTTTTGCAGGAAATCAAAGCCCGGCACGAACTTGCCAAACCCGAAATTCTGTGAATCGCTCATGTCCGCTCCGATGTTGTGTGGGGTGCACACAGCTTACCCCAACGCGCCTCGGCTGGCGATGGTGGGCACCCGGCCCCGACCGTGCAGTGCCCCCAGGCCTGGCCGGGCCTGGGGCAGGGCCAGTGGTCCGGCCTCAGTGGGCGTGTGCAGCAGCGGGGCGGGCGGGCGTCGCCCCCGGGGCGGCCAGGCCCACCGGCACCTGCAGCGTCAGCTCGCTGGCCTTGCCGCGTGCGTCCTCGAACACCAGAGTCAGGGACACCTGGCTGTCCTTGGCCAGCGGCTGCTTGAGGTCCAGCAGCATCAGGTGGTGGCCACCGGGCGCCAGCCGCACCGGCTGGCCGGCGGGCAGCGCCAGGCGCGGCAGTGCGCGCATGCGCATGACGTCGCCGTCCATCTTCATCTCGTGCAATTCGGCCACACCAGCGGCCGGTGAACGCACACCCACCAGCGCCAGCGGCTCGCGCGCGGTGAGCTGCATGAAGCCGCCAGTGGCTTTCTGCCCGGGCACGGTGGCACGCACCCAGGCCTGCTGGACCTCGACCGGGGCCTGGGCCGTGGCCAGACCATGCAGGCACAGGGCCGCGGCGGCGGCCAGGCCCCGCAGGGCGGCCGAGAACAACGAAAGGGTCATGTCAACTCCTGAAAACAACGGGGTCAATGGTGGGCATGGCCGTTGGCCGCCGGCTGCACCAGCAGCAAGGCCGCCGGGGCCTTGAGGCCGCGGGTCGAGTGGCCGCTGGCGGGCAGCTCGGACCAGTCGATCTGGCCCTGGGTGCACACCTGCAGCACCTTGAACCACAGCGGGCCCGCCTGCTCGGGCAGCTGGCCGCGCAGCACGAACTCGTCGTAATGCGCGTCCGGCAGCGCGTCGGCGGCGCTGCGCGCGGTCCAGCGCACCTCGGTCACGTCCTCGTTCACGCTGCGGCCATGGCTGTCGTAGGGTGTGGCCAGGCGCTCGCGGCGGATGGCGATGGCCCAGCCCGGCTTGGGCATGGGCTTGGCACCGCGAAAGCCGGCGGGCAGGCGCACCCGCAGCTCCCGCACGGGCGAGCCCTCGCAGCCGTGCCCGACCTGCAGCGTGGCCTTGTAGTAACTGCCGGCCTCGGCCTCTTTCTGGACCAGGGTGATGTGGGCACGGGCCGGCGCCGCGGCCAGCAGCAGGGCCGCGGCAGCCAGGGCGAAAGGAAGTCCGTGTGTCATGGTCTTGCTCACCAATGGGGTCAGAGGTCGAATTTCAGCTCGGCCGAGTAGCTGCGCTGCGGATAGGGGTGGAAGTTCCAGAACTTGTAGTTGTTCAGGTTGTCGATGCCGAATGCGGCCGACCACTGCCGGTTGATCTGGTAGCGCGCGCGCAGGTCCACGGTGAAGAACTTGCTCACCCCCATGTAGGTGAAACCGTTGACGTCGCTGTTGTCCAGCGTGCGGAACTGGCGGCCACTGTAGCGGGCGCCGAGGCTGGTGGTCCATTCGTTGTTCCAGCGGTAGCTGGCCAGCGCGGTGGCGCGCCAGCGCGGGATGTTGGGCTGCTGCTTGCCGAGGGTGTCGCCGGGCGTGGCCACGAAACCGGCGTTCTCCTTAATGACGGAGTCGGTCCAAGTCACGCTGCCGCTCAGGTCAAGCCCGCGCATGAACACGTCGTTGCCGTTGAACGCGGCCTCGACACCGGTGGTGGCGATGCGCCCGACGTTCTGCACACGGCTGATGCTGCGGTTGGCCACCGGGTCGATGACGGACTGCGAGTACAGCGAGTCGCGGGTGTTTTCGGCGAACACGGTCACGCGCCCGGTGGCGTTGCCGAAGTCGCGCTCGGCGGTCAGCTCACCGGTCCACGAGCGCTCGGGGCGCAGGTTGGGGTCGTTGATGAACTGCGAGTTGGTGGTCGAAGTGGCGCCGTACAGCTCGGCCACGGTCGGGAAGCGGATCGCGCGGCCCACCGAGGCTTTCAGCACGGTGTCGGGCAGCACCTGCCACGACAACGCCGCCTTGGGCGAGAAGAAGTCTTCGGTGCGGTCGCCGTAGCGGGTGTTGACGGCCGGGGTGGCGCCCGGGATCTGGGTGTAGCCGTTGCTGGCGGTCCAGCGTTCGGCGCGGCCACCGAGCACCGCCTTCCAGCGCGGCGCGAAGGCCCAGGCGTCTTGGGCCCACAGGCTTTGCAGCTGGGTGTTGCCGCCCACGTTGTTGGCCACGCTACCGGCCGGGTCGCTGAGGTAGTTGCCGGCAATGTTGGAGGTCAGGTAACGCAGCTTGTAGCTGTCTTGCTGGAAGCCGAAGTCGACGATGTGCGCGCCGGTCATGCCTGCGGGACGCCAGATGCCTTTGAGCGCCAGCGTGTTCCAGCCGGTGCCGCTGCCGTCGGCCACGGTGCCCGCGCCGCCGTTGAAGGCCGCCGGAATCGGATTGCCCGCGGCGTTCTGACGCTTGCGGTCCTTGTCGTAGTCGTAAAGGCTAGCGGCGACCTCCCAGTCGAACGTGCCCTTGGTGTTGGACTTGACCGACAGACCGTGCATGAAGTGGGTGAGGCTTTCGCGGGTGACCGCAAAATCGCCGCCGGTCACGGCCGCGAACGAACGGCCGTCGATGTTGATGGCGCCGCTGGTCACGGTGCCGCCGGCCGCGTTGCGCAGGTAGCTGGTTGGGTTGTTGTCCGAGTTGTTCTGCCAGATGCCCAGCGTGTAGGCGGCGCGCACCGTGGGCGACACGTCGTAGGCGACCTTGAACTTCAGGTGGTCCTGCCGCGTGGTGTACTGCGTGCCCGTGCCCAGCACGTACCAGGGCTGGTTGGCGTTGTTGCGGTCCAGCACGGCGCCAGTGACCGGTGTGCCGGCTGCACCCGGTGTGCCCGTACTGACCAAGCGGGTCGCAAAAGTCAGTGGCTGGCCCTGGCTGTCGGTGTGGTTGAAGTTCACCCACCACGACCAATCCCCCGCCTTGTTGCCCACCGAGGCGCTGGTCTGCCAGGCGCGGAAGGTGCTGCTGGTGTTGTACAGCTCGAACGGCTGCACCACGTAGCCGACCTTGGCATGGGCCTCGAACTTCGTGGGCATGCGCGTCACGTAGTCGACCACCGCGCCCACCGAGTTGCCGGGGTAGGCGGCCGAGAACGGGCCGTACATCACGTCCACCCGGTCGATCTCTTCGGGCGTGACCAGGCCCCAGCGCGGCGGGAAGCTCAGGCCGCCCACGCCGTTGCCCAGGTAGTTCGACAGCAGGATGCCGTCGGCGTACACCGCAGACCGTGCACTGTTGCCGGTGCCCGACGCGCGGCTCGACAAGATCGCGTGGTTGTAGTCACCGATGTATCGCTTGCGCACCAGCAGGCTGGGGAAGTACTTGAGCGCGTCCTCGCTGTCGGTGGCGTTGACGGTGCGCTCGATCTGCTCGCGCGTGACGCCCTCCATGGTGGTGGGGATCTGCGTGGGCAGCGAGGTCGGCTGACCACTGGTGACGGTCACGACCCCCAGGGCTTTGACCGGGGCCTCGGCAGCGGCAGCCACCTGGGCGGCCCGTGATTCAGTGGCAGGGGCTCCCGCTGCGGCAGCGGGCTCGGGGTTAGCCTGTGCGGTGCAGGCCAGGGGAAAGGCCATGGCCATCGCCATGGTCAGTTGATGTTGACGCATCCAAAACTCCAAATACCGGCAAAAAGGAGCGCCAGCCCTTGTCCAGCGGGCATGAGGCGCTATCGATTCAGTAGCAGGTCAGGAGGCGGAGGGGGGCCCGCGCGGGGGCAGGGGTGCGGCCGTGAGCGCGGCGATGCGCGCGGCCGGAATGCTTTGAAGCAGGTGGCCCAGCGGCAGCGGCTGGGCGGCAAAGCCCGCCACCTTTGGAGGCGGGCCGGCATGCGAGGCGCACAGCGGGCAGTCCAGTGTGTGGCTGGAGCTCACCTCCTGGCTGCCGTCGTCGGTCTTGACCAGCAGCTTCATGGCGCCCGAGCCCGAGCAGATCAGTTCCATGGCACGCGGCTGCACGATCGGCGAGGCGATCGCCACCCCGATGGACAGGGCGAACCACACCAGCACCAGGCGGGCAAGGGTGGAGGCGGTGCGCAGGCGGTGCATGGCCATGATTATCGCAAACCCCTGGACGGCAGCCCGCGGCCCGAGGGGTTCAGCACGGCGGTGCATGTCGGCACCCTGGCATGCCACACGTCAGGCAGCGGTGTGCGCAAACTGTGTGGTGCCCGCCTGAACCCGGGCCTCAGCCGAAGCGCGGCGCGCGCCGGTCGCGCAGGCTGGCCAACCCCTCCAGCACATCGGGCCCGGCAAAGCCCATGAATTCCAGCGCCAGCGAGGTGTCGAACGCCGGGCCGGCCTGGCGCAGCCAGTTGTTGAGCGCGTACTTGGTCCAGCGGATCGCGCTCTGACTGCCACTGGCCAGGCGCTCGGCCACCTCGTAGGCCCGGGGCAGCAGCTCAGCGTCGTCGACCACCAGCGACACCAGGCCGATGCGCTCGGCCTCTTCGCCACTGACGGGCTCGCACAGCAGCAGGTGGTATTTGGCCTTGGCCAGGCCACACAGCAGCGGCCAGACCATGGCCGCGTGGTCACCCGCCGCGACGCCCAGGCGGGTGTGGCCGTCGACAATCTTGGCATGGCGCGCAGCGATCGACACGTCGGCCAGCAGGCCCGCCACCAGGCCGGCGCCCACGGCCGGGCCGTGCATGGCGCTGACGATGGGCTTGTCGCAATTGACCAGGTTGTAGACCAGGTCGCGTGCCTCTTTCCAGACCCGGCTGCGCACCTCGAAGTCCTGCGCCATGTCCTGCACCAGGGCCAGGTCGCCGCCGCCCGAGAAACCCAGGCCTTCGCCGCGCAGCACGGCGCAGCGCACCGAGTCGTCCGCGCCGATGTCGCGCCAGA
>CAZKDU010000030.1:0-12617 GCA_964551485.1 uncultured Burkholderiaceae bacterium | reverse complement strand
CCGAGCCGGCGCGCGACGTTTGCGACTGGGATCGCTGGCTGGGCCCGGCCCCGTGGCGGCCCTACAACAAGGAATACGTGAACGGCCGCTGGCGGGGTTATTACGATTTCCATGTCGGCGCCGCGCTGCCCGAATGGGGCGCGCACACCATCGATCTCTGCCAATGGGGCGCCAGCGCGGATGACACGGTGCCGATCGAGTACGAGGCCGAGGGCCAGACCATTTACGGCCGCTACAAGAATGGCATCAAACTCGTCATGCGACTCGCCGGATTCAAGGGCGAGGGCAATTGGGTCGCTCCGGGCACTTGCCCAATTCGCTACGAAGGCGACGAGGGCTGGGTCGAGGCGGCGGACAGCGGCAAGGTCGCGGTCTCTTCGCCCAAGCTGCTGGAAAAGGGCACGCCGAAGCCGATGGCCCCTGGCTGGACGGCCCCGCCACTGCCTGCGCCCCCCTTCTGCGTTTGATCGCCCTGGGTCTGGTTGATGCCCGGAACCCCCTGCGTGCCGTGGTCGCTGCGTCCCAAGGGGCCTGACCAGTGGATGTCACAGGAGCTGGCCAGGTGTAGTTGGCACATCACTTGCATGTCATCTTGTATACAAGTATGGATGCTTTATCGTGGTGCACACCTCCATGAACCCAGCCGGCGCAGCCATTGGTGGCACAGCCTGGCTGCATCGCCCAGCCCAGCTTCTGCCAGGGGCAGCAGAGGGCCCGTTGGCGGGCCTGCGCTTTGCTGTCAAGGACAACATCGACGTGGCGGGCTGGCCGACCACGGCGGCCTGTCCAGCCTTTGCTGGGGTGGCCATGCGCCACGCGACCGTGGTGCAGTTGCTGCTCGATGCTGGTGCGTCACTGGTGGGAAAAACCAACCTGGACCAGTTTGCCTGCGGCTTGAATGGCACCCGCTCGCCCTATGGGGCTGTGCCCAACGCCTTTGATCCGGCATACGTCAGTGGGGGATCGAGTTCAGGGTCGGCTTATGTGGTGGCCACCGGCCAGGTCGACTTCGCGCTGGGCACCGACACCGCAGGCTCGGGGCGGGTGCCGGCGGGGTTGAACAACCTGGTGGGCCTCAAGCCCACGCGGGGCCTGGTGAGCGCCCACGGCCTGGTGCCGGCCGCGCAGAGTGTGGACTGCGTGTCGGTGTTCGCCACCACGGTGGCGCTGGCCATGCGCGTGCTGGCCGTGATCGCCGGGCCTGACCCGCAAGACCCGTACTCGCGCACGCTGGCCCAGGCCACGCCGTCCTGGGCCTTTGGGGGCGGTGTGCGCCTGGGCGTGCCCGACCGGCTGGACTTCTGTGGCGACGTGTTGGCCGAGGCTGCATTCACCCAGGCGCTGGAGGGTTTGCGCGCGCTGGGGGCCGATACCAGGTCCGTGCCCTATGCGCCGCTGGCCGAGGCGGCCGCCATGCTGTACGACAGTGCTCTGGTGGCTGAGCGGTACGCCGCAGTGCGAACCTTCTTCGACGCGCAGCCCGAGGCCGTGCTGGAGCCGGTGCGCGGCATCCTGGCCAGCGGGCGCGGCCACAGCGCGGCCGACTGGTGCGACGCCCAGGTGCGCCTGCAAGGCCTGCGCCAGCGCGCCCAGACCCTGTGGGCGGACGTGGACGTGCTGGTGGTGCCCACGACACCCACGCACTACCAGCGCGACCAGATGCTGCGCGACCCGGTGGTGCTGAACCGTCAACTGGGCCTGTACACCAATTTTGTCAATCTGCTGGACTGGGCTGCGCTGGCGGTGCCGGCCAGCTTGCGTCCCGACGGTCTGCCTTTCGGCATCACGCTGATTGCGCCGGCTGGCCACGATTGGGCGCTGGCGGCTTTGGGCCAGCGCTTCCACCATGCCACCGGGCTGCCGCAGGGCGCGCTGGGGCAGCCTCTGCCGCCGGCGCAGACTCTGCCCCTGCCCGAGGGACGGGCGCCGGAGCCTGGGGTCCGCGTTGCCGTGGTCGGGGCCCACCTTTCGGGCATGCCGTTGAATGGCCAGCTCACGCAGCGCGGCGCTCGGCTGCTGGGCGCTGCCCGCACCTCGCCCGACTACCGTCTGTATGCGCTGCCCGGGACCCAGCCGCCCAAACCCGGGCTGCTGCGCGTGGCTGCCGGCACCGGTGCGCCGATCGAGCTGGAGCTGTGGGAGCTGCCGCTGCGCCACTACGGCAGCTTCGTGGCTGGCATTCCGGCGCCGTTGGGCGTCGGCATGTTGACGCTGGCCGACGGCAGTGCCGTGCAGGGCTTTCTGTGCGAGGCCGCTGCCGTGGCGGGCGCCGAGGACATCAGCCAGCACGGCGGCTGGCGCGCCTACCTGGCCAGCCGCGGCGCAGCGTCGCCGAACCCCCTCGTTTCCATCCCTACCTTCCCAGGAGAGTGCCATGCACGCTGAGCCTTCGTTCCCCCCGGTCCTTCCCCTGCGCCGCCGGCGCCTGCTTGCCGGCACAGCGGCCTCGCTGGCCAGCCTGGCCGCGCCTGCCCTCGTGCGCGCCCAGGGCGCCAAGGTGCGCATTGGCTACTGGCCAGTGGCCGCCGGGCTGCCCTTTTTTGCAGCCATTGAGAAGGGTTATTTCAAGGAGGCTGGTCTGGAGGTGGAGCCGCTCAAGTTTGCGGGGGCGCAGCAGGTGATGGAGGCCATGCTGTCGGGCCGTTCCGATGGCAGCGCCAATGGCACCGGCTCGGGCAATCTGGGTGTGGGCGAAATCGCCTCGCCTGGGTTGTTCAAGATCATCGCCACCAACCCGAGCAACACGCGCTACGTGCTCGACGAGTTCCTGGTGCCCAAGGACAGCCCGGTCAAAAGCATCGCCGAACTCAAGGGCAAACGCATTGCCTCGGGGCCGGGCATCCAGAACAAGACTCTGGCCATGGTGGTGCTGGAGCGTGCCGGGGCCACTGGCGCAAGCGTGACCGAACTGCCCATCGGCCAGCATGTGGCGGCGCTGGCGGCGGGACAGGTCGATGCCGTCTATACCCTGGAGCCCACGGGCACCGTGGGCCGGCTCAACGGCGCCACCCGGCTGCTGGAGGCCGGTGTGATCGCCAAGTACATCCTGGGCGACCCGCTGGCCCCGTGGCATGGGGGCTCGGCGGCGCTGACCACCGAATTCCTGCAGAGCCGGCCGGCCGACGCGAAGAAGTACATCGCCGCCTATGCCCGGGGCATTGAGCTGGTGCGCAGCAAGCCCGAAGAGGCGCGCCAGTACCTCAAGGGCTACACCGCCATCGAGGGGCCCTTGACTGGCGAGGTGCCGCTGGCCTCGTACATGCTTTACCACGAGTTCAAGCCGGCCGACGTGGCGGCCTTCCAGAAGTTCTTCGACCTGTTCACCGAGAAGGGCGTGTTCTCACGCAAGCTGATGGTGGACCAGTTGCTCTACAAGGGCTGAACCATGGCCGATACCCCCGTCCTCCATCCCGCCGCGGGCGCCGCCCCGGCGCTGCCGGCCACCAAGCCCTGGGCCGTGGCGCAGCCGCAGGTGAGCCAGCCGCCGCGGCGCTCCCGGGCCGCGCGGCTGCTGCCGGCCGTCGGGCCCGTGGCACTGTTCCTGGTCTGGGACTTCGTGGTGCGTGTGGGCTGGATCAAGGCGATCCTGCTGCCGCCGCCCTCGGAGACCCTGGCCACCATGGTCACGGGCCTGCTGGGCGGACCGCTGCTCGGGGATTTCCTGGTCACGGTGTGGCGCACCGTGCAGGCTTTCCTGATCGCCGCTGTGGTGGGGATGCCGCTGGGGGTGCTACTGGGCAGCAACGAACGCGCCTACCGCAGCGTGGAGTTCCTGATCGACTTCTTCCGCTCCACACCCTCGTCGGCCCTGATCCCGCTGTTTCTGCTGATCTTCGGCGTGTCGGACATCAACAAGGTGGCGATCGCGGCCTTTGGTGCCTTCCTGATCGTGGTGTTCAACAGCGCCTACGGCGTCATCAACGCGCGCAAGCAGCGGGTCATGGCGGCCCGGGTCATGGGCGCCACGCGCTGGCAGGTCTTCAGAGACGTGCTGGTCTGGGAAAGCCTGCAACCCAGTTTTGTGGGGCTGCGCTCGGCAGTGTCCATGGCGCTGGTGATCGTGATCGTGGCCGAGATGTTCATTGGCTCGGACAACGGCCTGGGTCACCGCATCATCGACGCGCAGCAGGTGCTCAACGTCAAGACCATGTACGCGTCCATCCTTGCTGCCGGGGCGCTGGGCTATGCGCTCAACATCCTGTTTTTGGTGCTGGAGCGCCGCATAGTGCACTGGAGCGGCCGATGAGTGTCGCTGCCCAACCTTCACAGGGAGAATCGACATGAACACCGTCGTCAACGGCCCGGTCTACGCCGACGTGCCCGAGCCGGCCTTTCGGCCTGGCCCGGAAGGCACGCACATCACCATCCGAGGCTTGACCAAGTACTTTGCCGGCTGGCCGCTGTACGAAAACTTCGACCTCGACATTCCCAAGGGCAAGATCGTTTCGGTCTTCGGCCCCAACGGTTGCGGCAAGAGCACGCTGATCAACATGATCGCCGGACTGATTCCGATCGACCGCGGCGAGATCCTGTTCGACGGCAAGGGGCTCAGGGACACCAAGATCGGCTACGTTTTCCAGAACTACCGCGAGGCCATGTTCCCGTGGATGCGCACCATCGACAACATTGCCTACCCGCTCCAGCTCGAAGGCCGCAGCAAGGCCGAGGTGGACCGCCGCATGCAGGAGCTGGTCGCGTCGTTCGACGTGAAGTTCGATCTTCATCGCTACCCTTACGAACTCTCCGGTGGGCAGCAGCAGACCGCCTCCATCATGCGGGCGCTGGCGCCCAAGCCCGAGGTGCTGTTCCTGGACGAGCCTTTCTCGGCACTTGACTTCGAGATGACGCTGTTCATCCGCGAGAAGCTGCAGGAAGTCTTCATGCAGACCGGTACCACCATGCTGCTGGTTTCGCACGACCTGGAGGAGGCTGTGTACCTGGCCGACCAGGTGCTGCTGCTGACCAAGCGACCCACGCGTGTGGCCGAGATCCTGCGCTACGGAGACCCGCGCCCGCGCACCGTGGCCACGCTGTCGGAGCCCAGCTTCGTGGCCACCAAGAAGCTGAGTCTGGAGATCTTCCAGCGCGAGGTCCGGCGGTGAGCGAGCCCTTGCCCATGGACGAGAGCCAGGCCCTGGCTTACGTGAGCGCCGCTGCAGCGGCCCTGGGCTTGCCGCTGGATGAGGCCCAGGCCCGGCGTGTGGCCCGGCACTTGCAGCGCACCGCCGTCCTGGCCGAGGTGCTCGCGCAGGTGCCACTGGACGTACACGATGAACCGGCCGAGATCTACCGGCCATCGGGGCTGGAGCCCCTGCCGGACGGGCTGGGCTGGCCATGAGGGCCCTGGCCATGGGCGACCTGGACAGCGCCACCGACGCACGCCTGGCGGCGCTGGCCGGCGGGCGGCTGAGTGCGCGCGACTGGCTTGAGGACTGCCTGGTGCGCATCGACGGCACCAACGCGCGGGTCAATGCCTTCACCGACCGGACCACTGCCCGCGCCCGGGCCGAGGCGGACGCCGTGGACCGCCGGCGCCGCGCGGGCGAGGCGCTGCCGCCGCTGGCCGGTGTGCCCTGCGCGGTGAAGAACCTCTTTGACGTGGCTGGTCTCAGCACCCGGGCGGGCTCGCGCATCGGGCGTGAGCGGCCGGCGGCGGCCCAGGACGCAGTGCTGCTGCAGCGTCTGTGCGCTGCCGGCACCAGCCTGGCGGGCACACTCAACATGGACGAATACGCCTATGGCTTCACCACCGAAAACAGCCACGATGGCCCCTGCCGCAACCCCCACGACCTGGCGCGGACCGCCGGGGGCTCGTCCGGTGGCTGCGGCGCAGCGCTGGCTGCCGGCCAGGTGCCGCTGACCCTGGGGTCCGACACCAACGGTTCCATCCGTGTGCCGTCTTCGCTGTGTGGCGTCTGGGGCCTCAAGCCCACCTTCGGTCGGCTGTCCAGGCGGGGCAGCTTTCCCTTCGTGCACAGCCTGGACCACTTGGGGCCGATGGCCGCCAGCGTGCGCCTGCTGGCCCTGGCCTACGACGCGCTGCAGGGCCCGGACCCGCAGGACCCGGGATGCCACACCCGGCGTGTGGAGCCCACGCTGCCGACGCTGATGGCTGGCGTGGGTGGTCTGCGCATCGGTGTGCTGGGCGGGTATTTCGCCGAGCACGCCAGTGCCCCGGCGCGCGCGGTGCTGGACCGTGCGGCCATGGCGCTGGGGGCGGCGGATATGGTGGACTGGCCCGACGCGGCGGCCGCGCGCGCTGCCGCCTTCATCACCAGCGCCGGCGAGGGCGGCAGCCTGCACCTTCCCGGGCTGCGCACGCGGCCACAGGATTTCGAACCGCTGTCGGTGGACCGCTTCATGGCCGGGGCGCTGCAGCCTGGCGCCTGGTACCTGCGTGCGCAGCGCTTTCGCCGCCAGTACCGCGAGCGCGTCGGCGCGCTGTTCCGGCACTGGGACCTGCTGCTGGCCCCAGCCACGCCTGTGGCCGCCCCGGTGCTGGGCACCGAGTGGTTGGACATCAACGGCCAGCGCCACCCGTGCCGGCCGGCGCTGGGTTTGTTGACGCAACCGGTCTCGCTGGCCGGCTGCCCAGTGGTGGCCGCGCCGCTGTGGCCCGACGGCACGGGGGGGCTGCCGCTGGGCGTGCAGCTCATTGCCGCGCCCTGGCGCGAGGACCTGGCGCTGCGGGCCGCATGGGTGCTCTCGCAGGCCGGTGTGGCGCGGGCCCGTGAGGGACTGTCGTGAACCGGTCGGGTACCGCCGTGGCCGCTGGCCTTCCAGTCAACCTGCCGGCCGTGGTGGCGGCGGTGCGGGCAGCCTCGGACCGCTACGAAGCCGCCTTGCAGGCCAATGACCTGGTGGTGCTGGATGAGCTGTTCTGGGACAGCCCGCTCACGCTGCGCTATGGCGCCAGCGAAAATCTGCACGGCATCGACGCGATCCGGACATTCCGCGTGTCCAGGCCCACCCAGGGTCTGGCGCGCATGCGGCTGCGGCGCGAGATCACCACACATGGGCAGGACTTTGCGACCGTGAACCTGGAATTCCGGCGCGAGGGCGACGGACGCCATGGCCGGCAGAGCCAGGCCTGGGTGCGTTTCGCACAGGGTTGGCGCGTGGTGGCCGCGCACGTGAGCCTGCTGCCCCCGGACCCGGGAGGCTGAGCGCTGCCCGGCTGGTCGCCGTGCCGAAGCCGCTACCATCGGATGATGTCCATCACGGCCCGCTCACAGCCCAGCGCAGCGCCCTTTCGCTCGCGCGCCGACGAGGTTTACGACCAGCTCAAGCAGGACATCGCCGCCTTTGTGCTGGTGCCGGGTGATCGATTCACTGAAAACGAAGTCAGCGAGCGCCTCGGTGTGTCACGCACGCCGGTGCGCCAGGCCCTGGTTCGCCTGCAGCAGGAGGGCCTGATCGAGGTGCTGTTCCGCAGTGGCTGGCGCGTGCTGCCCTTCGACTTCGACCGCTTCGAGCAGCTCTACGACTTGCGCATGGTGCTGGAGACCACGGCGGTGCAGCGCCTGTGCGCGGCGGAGCCGCAGGCGCGGGCCGCGCTGGAGCCGCTGGCCGCGGTCTGGCTGGTGCCGGTGTCGCAGCGCAGCCGCGACATGGTGCAGGTGGCGCAATGGGACGAGGAGTTCCATTGCGTCCTGGTGGCCGCCGCGGGCAATGCCGAGATGGCGCGTGTGCACCGCGAGCTGACCGAGCGCATCCGTGTGGTCCGCCGGCTGGATTTCACCCAGGCGCCACGGATCTCGGTCACCTACGAGGAGCACGGCAAGATCCTCAAAGCCATCCGCGCCAAGCGGGCCGACCAGGCCTCGCTGCTGCTGCGCACCCACATCGAAACCAGCCGTCAGGAGGTGCGAAAGATCACCCTGCACCAGGTGCACCTGGCGCGGCAGCGGGGGCACACAGTCTGAGCCGCCGCGGCCACAGAGGGCCATGTGGCCTCAGCGCCGCGACGAGACCACGATGCCGCCCACGATCAGCGCGAACGCCAGCGCGTGGTAGGGCTGGGGCGGCTCTCCCAGCAGGGCCGCCGACATCAGGGCCGCGAACAGCGGCGCCAGGTTGGCGAAGAAGCCGGCCGTGGCCGGGCCCACGCGCTGCACGCCCAGGCCCCAGCAGCGGTAGGCCAGCAGCGCCGGGCCGACGGCGATGTACAGCAGGGTGACGGCCACGCTGGTGTTCCAGGTGATGTGCGCACCCGGCGCGAGCAGCCACTCGCCGCCCGCGAACAGGCCCGACCAGCCCAGGCCGAAGACGATCTGTCCGAACAGGAAGGCAGCCCAGTCGGCGCGCAGTGCCGCGGGCTCTGCCGGCTGCGCCAGCAGCCAGCTGTACAGCGCCCAGCACAGGGCGGCCAGCAGCATGTAGAGGTCGCCCACCACCCACTGCAGCGCCAGCAGCTGCTGCCAGCGGCCCTGGGCCAACACCAGGGCCACACCGCTCAGCGAGAGCAGGGCGCCGAGCAGCTGGCGCGGCGACACGTGCTGGCCGAACAGCAGGCGCCCAACCAGCAGCATCCAGACCGGGATGCTGGACGCCACCAGGGTCACGTTGATCGGGGTCGAGGTCTTGAGTGCCAGGTACTGCAGCGCGTTGTAGCAACCCACGCCGAGCAGGCCCAGCAGGGCGAAGCGGCGCCAGTGTGGCCACAGCGCGCTGTCGCGGCGCAGCAGCCGGTGCGCCAGCGGCAGCAGCAGCAGGCCGGCCAGCAGCCAGCGCAGGAAGTTCAGCATCATTGGCGGCACCAGGCCGTGCATCAGGCGGCCGGCCACGGCGTTGCCGGCCCACAGCAGCGGCGGCAGGGTCAGCAGCAGCACGTTGGCTGGGCTCAAGGGGCGCATGTCATCACTGTAGCAAGGCGGCGGTGCCGCCGCTGTCACCGGGGTGCTGAGCAGGTGACAGCGCTGGCAGCCGAACCATGGCACCATGCCAGTTAACAGCAATCTTGGCCATCTGGCCATCCACAGGAGACTCACCCCATGGCTTCGTTCACCTCTGTTGCCGTCCGCATTGATCAGCCTGGTGGCCCCGAGCAGCTCAAGATCGTTGAAGTGGCGGTGGGCGAGCCCGGGCCGGGCGAGGTCCGCATCGAGCACCATGCGATCGGCCTGAACTACATCGACGTCTACCAGCGCAGCGGCCTGTACCCGCTGCCGCTGCCGCTGCCGCTTGGCATGGAGGGCGCGGGCGTGGTCGAGGCGGTGGGTGAGGGCGTGCACCACCTGGAAGTGGGGGACCGCGTGGCCTACGCCAGCCAGCCGCCGGGCAGCTACTGCGAACGCCGCGTGATGCCGGCCAAATGCGTGTGCCGGCTGCCCGACGCGATCGACTTCGAAACCGGTGCGGCCATGATGCTTAAGGGCCTGACCGTGCAGTACCTGCTGCGCCAGACCCAGCCGCAGGGCGGCCTGCAGGCGGGTGACTTCGTGCTGTTCCATGCCGCTGCCGGCGGCGTGGGGCTGATCGCCTGCCAGTGGGCGCGCGCCATGGGCCTGCGTCTGATCGGCACCGCCGGCTCCGACGCCAAGTGCGCGCTGGCGCTCGAGCACGGCGCGGCGCACGCCATCAACTACCGCAGCGAGGACTTCGTGGCCCGCGTCAAGGACATCACCGGCGGCCGCGGCGTGAAGGCGGTGTACGACTCGGTGGGCAAGGACACTTTCGAGAAGTCGCTGGACTGCCTGCAGCCTTTCGGCCTGCTGGCGAATTTCGGCAACGCCTCGGGCAAGGTGTCGCCGCTGGACCTGGGGGTGCTGGCTGCCAAGGGCTCGCTCTACGTGACCCGGCCCACGCTGTTCACTCACATCGCCACGCGCGAGCGCACCCAGGCCATGGCCGACGACCTGTTCGCCATGGTCGGCAGCGGCCAGGTCGGCATCCCCGTGGCGCAGCGCTACCCGCTGGCCGAGGTGCGGCGCGCCCATGAAGAGCTGGAGGCGCGCCAGACCACCGGGGCCAGTGTGCTGCTGCCCTGAGCGACCCGTGCGCCAGCCCTGAGGCCGCTCGCCACGTTCGGCCGTGCTCCCTGCAGAAACGCCAAAGGCCACCCGCAGGTGGCCTTTGTGTGGCAGGGCGCTGCAGACCGCGCGTGCCTGCGCGCGGCGTCAGCCCGGCTCGCCGTGCTTGTCCTGCTCGCTGGTGAAGGCGTCGGCGTAGAACTCTTCCTCGGGCAGGCCGGCCAGGCGGGTGTAGTCGTGGCGCGCTGAGTCGACCACGATGGGGGCGCCACAGGCGTAGACCTGGTGGCCCGAGAGGTCGGGGCAGTCCTGCAGCACGGCCTGGTGCACGAAGCCGGTGCGGCCGCTCCAGCCGTCCTCGGGCAGGGCGTCGGAGACCACGGGCACGTAGCGCAGGTTCGGCATCAGCGGCAGCTGGGCCTGGACCCAGTCGTCCAGGTACAGGTCGGCGGGGCGGCGGCCGCCCCAGTACAGCGTGGCCGGGCGCGTGATGCCCTGCGCCTGCATGTGCTCGAGAATGGCCTTGATCGGGGCGAAGCCCGTGCCCGAGGCCAGCAGCACAAGGGGCTTGTCCGAGTCCTCGCGGAGGAAGAAGCTGCCGAACGGGCCTTCCACGCGCAGAATGTCCTTTTCCTTCAGGCCACCGAACACGTGGTCGGTGAACTTGCCGCCAGGCATGTGGCGGATGTGCAGCTCCACCCCGGGGCCGTTGTGCGGCGCATTGGCCATGGAGTAGCTGCGCCGCGCGCCGTCGCGCAGGATGAACTCCACGTACTGGCCGGCGCGGAACACGAAGCCGTCGTTGGCCGGCAGCTGCAGGCGCACCCGCATCACGTCGTCGGACTTCTTCTCCATCTGGCTCACGCGCACCGGCATCTTGCGGATCGGCAGGGCGCCGGCCTCGGTGACCTGGCGCGATTCGAGCGCCACGTCGCTCTGCGGCACGGCGCAGCAGGTCAGCACGTAGCCGGCGGCCAGCTCCTCGGGGCTCAGGGCCTTGCTCTGGTGCGGGCCGTGGCTGACCGTGCCCTCGAGCTTCTTGCACTTGCAGGAACCACAGGCCCCGTCCTTGCAGCCGTACGGCAGGCCGATGCCCTGGCGGATGCCGGCCGACAGGATGGCCTCGCCGGGCTCGGCCTGGAAGCTGCGGCCGCTGGGCTGGACGGTGATCTGAAAACTCATGGTCGGGGTGTCCTCGGTCAAAATACGCGGGTGCTGCGGGTCGGCCACACGGCCCGCGCCACCCGAAACAACCAGCGCCGCGCCGTGCGCGGCCAAACCCGCCATTGTGCCGGATTCGCCCGTTGCGGGCAGGCCGCGACGCCCTGGAACCCGACTCACCCTTGCCCACCCGATTGACCCCATGACCACACCAGGCACCCACCTCCATGCCGCCCACCCCGGTGCCCTGCCGGCGCGCTTTCGGCGCCCGCGCGTGCTGCTGGTGGGCTGTGGCGACGTGGGCCTGCGTGTGACGCGGGCCCTGGCCGGGCGGGTGCAGCTGCTGGCGCTGACGTCGTCGCCCGAGCGGCGCGAGGCGCTGCGCGAGGCTGGCGTGCGGCCGCTGGTGGGCGACCTGGACGCGCCGCGCAGCCTGCGCCGCCTGGCTGGCCTGGCGCAGCGCGTGCTGCACCTGGCGCCGCCGCCCGGCGAGGGCTGGACCGACCCGCGCACGCGCCAGCTGCTGCAGGCCCTGGGCCAGCGCAGCCGGCCCGAGGCCCTGGTCTACGCTTCCACCAGCGGGGTCTATGGCGACTGCCAGGGCCAGTGGGTGGACGAAACCTGGCCGCTGCGCCCGGCCACGGCGCGCGCGCAGCGCCGCGTGGACGCCGAGGCCGCGGTGCGCTTCTTCGGGCGTGCCCACGGTGTGCGCGCGAGCGTGCTGCGCGTGCCCGGCATCTACGCCGCTGACCGTGAAGGGGGCACGCCGCGCGAGCGCCTGCTGCGGGGTACGCCGGTGCTGAGTGCCGAGGACGACGTGTACACCAACCACATCCACGCCGACGACCTGGCACGCGCCTGCGTGGCCGCGCTCTGGCGCGGGCGGCCGCAGCGGGTGGTCAACGTCTGCGACGACAGCGACCTGAAGATGGGCGACTACTTCGACCTGGCGGCCGACCTCTATGGCCTGGCGCGGCCGCCACGCGTGGCGCGCGACGCAGCGCGCGAGCAGCTGCCACTGGTGCTGCTGAGCTTCATGAGCGAGTCGCGCCGCCTGCGCAACCAGCGCCTGAAACACGAGCTGCGCCTGGTGCTGCACCATCCCACGGTGCACAGCGGGCTGCGTTGAGCAATGCACCAAAACCTCGGTTTGCTATGAATTCAATAGCAAATTAACTAGCACTGACAAGGGGTTTGGAGGTTTTTGCCAGGCTCCCGGGCAGGGCGGCATAGAATGGTGCCTCGGGTCGGAATCGAACCGACACTCCTTTCGGAACGGGATTTTGAGTCCCGCGCGTCTACCAATTTCACCACCGAGGCATCGGGGGTCAGAAGAGCAATAGATTATAGGGCACCGTGAATCCAATGAATTACCCGACGATTGAAGGCGCGATCGGCAACACCCCGCTGGTGGCCTTGCAGCGCATCGGCGCGGCCGAGCTGCGCGCGCGCGGCAACGTGGTGCTGGGCAAGCTCGAGGGCAAC
>CAZKDU010000029.1:1191-12706 GCA_964551485.1 uncultured Burkholderiaceae bacterium | reverse complement strand
ACGATTTTCATGTCCACGCCAAAGATGGCCCGGCCCTGCTTGAGGCGGATCTTCATCTTGTCGGCCTCGGACATCGTGAGGTGCTTGTTCTTGAGCGTGCACAGCGTGCCCAGCGGGCTCATCTCGGTCATGCCCCAGGCGTGCAGCACCTCCACGCCGTAGTCGTCGTTGAAGGCGGTGATCATGGCCGGCGGGCAGGCCGAGCCGCCGATCACGGTGCGCTTGAGGGTGCTGAAGCGCAGGTTGTTGGGCTTGAGGTGGCCCAGCAGCATCTGCCAGACCGTGGGCACACCGGCGGCGAAGGTCACGCGCTCGTTCTCCATGAGCTCATAGACCGACTTGCCGTCCAGCGCCGGGCCGGGGAACACCAGCTTGCAACCGGTCAGCGCAGCCGAGTACGGCAGGCCCCAGGCGTTGACGTGGAACATGGGCACTACCGGCAGCACCGAGTCGCGCGCGCTCAGGCACATCACGTCGGGCAGGGCCGCCGCATAGGCGTGCAGGATGGTCGAGCGGTGGCTGTACAGCGCGGCCTTGGGGTTGCCCGTGGTGCCACTCGTGTAGCACATGCTGGAGGCGGTGTTCTCGTCGAAGCTGGGCCAGGTGTAGGTGTCGGGCTGGCCACCGATCCAGGCCTCGTAGCTCACCAGGCCCGGGATGCCGGTGTTCTCGGGCAGCTTGTCGGCGTCGCACAGCGCGACCCAGTGCTTGACCGTGGCGCACTTGCTGTGCACGGCCTGGATGATGGGCAGGAAGGTCATGTCGAAGCACAGCACCTGGTCTTCGGCGTGGTTGGTGATCCAGGCGATCTGCTCGGGGTGCAGGCGCGGGTTGATGGTGTGCAGCACACGGCCCGAGCCGCTCACGCCGAAATACAGCTCCAGGTGGCGGTAGCCGTTCCAGGCCAGCGTGCCAACGCGGTCGCCATGGCCCAGGCCCGGCAGCGTGTCCAGGGCGTTGGCCACGCGGCGCGCGCGCACGGCCACGTCACGGTAGGTGTAGCGATGGATGTCGCCCTCGACGCGCCGCGACACCACCTCGGCGTCGCCATGGTGGCGCTCGGCGAAGGTGATCAGCGAAGAAATCAGCAGCGGTTGGGTTTGCATCAGGCCCAGCATGGGGAGTCTCCTAGGGAAGCGGGTCGAAAAATGGTTCTTGAAAGGTGCACACGGCAGGCCGCGCGGGGCGGGGGCGCATGATGCGGCGGCGCGACGGCTGTGGCTGTCGCGCAGGGCACAGTGCCATGCGCGACTCGCTTGGCCTCCCTTGATGGTGGGACCGGTGCCGGGCCAGTGTCGCGCAGACGCCCGCGCTTGGCAAACCCTGTCGTGCAGGCGATAGGTTGACCGGGATAACCCTGAGCCACACCCTGGATCGCCGACAATCGCGCCATGCACGCCGACCCCAGCCAGCCCGCCACCCTGTTCCTGCATGCCCAGCCCTGGTTCGCGGAACTGCCGGCGCCGCTGCGCCAGCGTGTGCTCGGCGAGTCGCTGACGCTGTCGGCCGCCAAGGGCCAGGTGATCCTGGCCGCCGGCGCGCCGGTGCAGGGCTGGTACGCGGTGCTGTCGGGCCTGGTCAAGCTGGAGAGCAGCTCGGCCGACGGCAAGCGCTCGGCCTACATGGGCATGCCCGAGGGCGAGTGGTTCGGCGAGGGCTCGGCACTCAAGGCCGAGCCGCGCCGCTACGACGTGATCGCGCTGCGCGACAGCCAGCTGCTGTGCCTGCCGCGCCCCGTGTTCGACACCCTGCGCACGTCCAGCCTGGCCTTCAACCAGCACCTGGTGCAGCACCTGAACCTGCGCCTGGGCCAGGCCATGGCCATCATCGAGGCCGGCCGCATCCGCTCGCCCGAGCAGCGCGTGGCCCTGTGCCTGAGCCGCCTGTTCTGGCGCGGCACACGCCGCATCAGCCTGTCGCAGGAAGAGCTCGGCCACCTGGCCGGCCTGTCGCGCCAGACCGTGAACCGGGTGCTGGGCGTACTGGCCCAGCAGGGCCTGGTGGCGCTGGACTTCAACCGTGTCACCATTCCCGACGACCAGGCCTTGAACGCTTACCTGGCCACCCCGCAGGGTGTTGCCGCACCGCCCCCACGGCGCGGGCGCCGGGCGGCGACAATCGGGGCATGAACCTGCCCCTGGACGCCCCGCTGCAACCCGACCTGGGCCTGGCCTGGCGCCACAGCTTTGCGCAGCTGGGCCCGCAGTTCGCCACCGCGCTGCGGCCCAGCCCCCTGCCCGCGCCGTACTGGGTCGGCCGCAGCCGCGCCGTGGCCGGCCTGATTGGTCTGGACCCGGCCTGGCTCGACACCCAGGCCGCGCTGGAGGTCTTCACCGGCAACCTGCTGGCCGCCGGCTGCGAGCCGCTGGCCTCGGTCTACAGCGGCCACCAGTTTGGCCACTGGGCCGGCCAGCTCGGCGACGGCCGTGCCATCCTGCTCGGCGAGACCGCCGAGGGCTGGGAAATCCAGCTCAAGGGCAGTGGCCGCACGCCCTACTCGCGCATGGGCGACGGCCGCGCCGTGCTGCGCTCCAGCATTCGAGAGTTCCTGTGCTCCGAGGCCATGGCCGGCCTGGGCATTGCCACCAGCCGCGCGCTGTGTGTGACCGGCTCGGACGCCCCGGTGCGCCGCGAAGAGGTGGAAACCGCGGCCGTGGTCACGCGCGTGGCCCCGAGCTTCGTGCGCTTCGGCCACTTCGAGCACTTCTCGCACAGCGGCCAGCACGAGGCCCTGCGCACCTTGGCCGACCACGTGATCGACCGGCATTACCCTGATTGCCGCGGCCTGGACCGCCTGGGCGGCAACCCGTACGCGGCGCTGCTGGAGGCCGTGGGCGAGCGCACCGCGGCGCTGCTGGCGCAGTGGCAGGCCAAGGGCTTCTGCCACGGGGTCATGAACACCGACAACATGAGCATCCTGGGGCTGACGCTGGACTACGGTCCGTTCCAGTTCCTCGACGGCTTCGACCCGGCCCACATCTGCAACCACTCCGACAGCCAGGGCCGCTACGCCTACCACCGCCAGCCCAACATCGCCTACTGGAACCTGTTCTGCCTGGCCCAGGCCCTGCTGCCGCTGATCGAGGACCAGGACCTGGCCCTGGCCGCGCTCGAGGGCTACAAGACCACCTTCCCCGAGGCGCTGGAGGCCGCCCTGCGCGCCAAGCTCGGCCTGGCCGACGCCAAGCCGGGCGACCGCGCCCTGGTCGACGACCTGCTCAAGCGGCTGGCCGGCGAACGCGTGGACTACCCGATCTTCTGGCGCCGGCTCAGCCGCCACGTGGCCGGCGACGACCTGGCGCCGGTGCGCGACCTGTTCCTGGACCGACCCGGCTTCGATGCCTGGTTGCTACAGTATTCAGAGCGCCTGAGGTCCACCCAGCAAGGGCTGGCAGCCGATTTGATGCTACGTACCAACCCGAAGTTCGTGCTCCGCAACCACCTGGGCGAGCAAGCCATCCGGGCCGCGAAACAAAAAGACTTTTCCGAGGTCGATACCCTGCTGAGGCTGCTGGAACGCCCGTTCGACGAGCACCCCGGCCACGAGCGCTACGCCGACTTCCCTCCTGACTGGGCCGCCGGCATCGAAATCAGCTGTTCATCGTGAGGACCCCCATGACCCACCCGATCGAGAAAACCGACACCGAATGGCGCGAGGCTCTGCAGGCCAAGGGCGCCGAGCCGCTGGCCTTCGAGGTCACGCGCCATGCCGCCACCGAGCGCCCGTTCACCGGCAAGTACGAGGACCACTGGGCCCAGGGCGAGTACCACTGCGTCTGCTGCGGCGCCAAGCTGTTCGACTCGGTCCACAAGTTCGACGCCGGCTGCGGCTGGCCCAGCTTCTCCAAGGCCGCGCCGGGCGGCGCCATCGAGGAGCGCATGGACCGCAGCCATGGCATGCTGCGCACCGAAACCCTGTGCGCCCAGTGTGGCGCCCACCTGGGCCACGTCTTCAACGACGGCCCCACCCCCACCGGCCTGCGCTATTGCATGAACTCGGCCGCGCTGGACTTCAAGCCCGAATGATGGGCCCCGCCTGAAACGACCTCTGCATGAAACTGCTGCTCGACTTCTTCCCCATCCTGCTGTTCTTCGCGGCCTTCAAGCTGGCCGGAATCTATGTCGCCACCGGGGTGGCCATCGCCGCCACGCTGGTGCAGATCGCTTATTTGCGCTGGCGCACCGGCCATGTCGAGCCGGTGCAATGGGTCAGCCTGGGCGTGATCGTGCTGTTCGGTGGCGCCACCCTGCTGGCCCACGACGAGACCTTCATCAAATGGAAGCCCACCGTGCTGTACTGGCTGATGGGCGGCAGCCTGCTGGTCGGCCAGCTGCTGTTCCGCAAGAACCTGCTGAAGTCGCTGATGGGCAGCAAGATGACCCTGCCCGAACTGGCCTGGCGCCAGATGGTCTGGAGCTGGGCCGGCTTCTTCACCCTGATGGGCCTGCTCAACCTCTGGGTGGCCTACCACTTCGACACCGACACCTGGGTCAACTTCAAGCTGTTCGGTGGCATTGGCCTGATGGCCCTGTTTGTCATGGGCCAGGCCGTGCTGCTGGGCAAGCACCTGAAGGCCGAGGACGCCGGCGACCCCGGCGCCAAGCCATGAGCACCGCCCCGATCACGGCCCAGGCCCTGGCGCAGTGCCTGCAGCAGCGCCTGGCGCCCAGTGCGCTCGAGGTGCTGGACGAAAGCGCGGCCCACGCCGGCCACGCCGGGGCCAACGCCAGTGGCATGGGCACGCATTTTCGGGTGCGCATCGCCGCCCCCGGCTTCGCCGGGATGGGCCGCGTGGCGCGCCACCGGCTTGTGTATGATGCGCTGCGAGATTTCATTGACCAGGGCGTCCATGCCATCGCCATTGAAGTGCTGACGCCTGCGCCCTGAAGCCAGCGCCGCCCGCGCCAGCCCGCGCTCTCCCTCCATTCGAAGATTCAAGGAAGACACATGAAGAAGCAGTTGTTGTCGCTGGCTGCCCTGGCCCTGCTGGGCTCGGCCGCGCTGGCACAGAACGTGGCCGTGGTCAACGGCAAGCCGGTGCCCAAGGCACGCCTGGAAGCCCTGACCCAGCAGGTGGCCAAGTCGGGCCGCCCGATGACGCCCGAGATCCAGAGCCAGATCAAGGAAGAGGTCATCGCCCGCGAGATCTTCGTTCAGGAAGCCCAGAAGCGCGGCCTGGAAAGCGGTGAAGATTACAAGGCCCAGATCGAGCTGGCGCGCCAGGCCATCCTGATCCGCGAGCTGTTTGCCGACTACCAGAAGAAGAACCCGGTGACCGATGCCGAGATCAAGGCCGAGTACGACAAGTTCGCCGCCGCCAGCGCCGGCAAGGAGTACAAGGTCCGCCACATCCTGGTCGACAAGGAAGACCAGGCCAAGGCCCTGATCGCCCAGATCAAGAAGGGTGCCAAGTTCGAGGACCTGGCCAAGAAGAACTCCAAGGACCCGGGCTCCGCCCCCAACGGCGGCGCGCTCGACTGGGTCAACCCGAACGGCCTGGTCAAGGAATTCAGCGACGCCATGGCCAAGCTGGCCAAGGGCCAGATGACCGAGGCCCCGGTGCAGACCCAGTACGGTTTCCACATCATCCGCCTGGACGACCTGCGCGACGCCCAGGTGCCCAAGCTCGACGAGCTCAAGCAGCAGATCACCCAGCAGCTGCAGCAGCAGAAGCTGGCCAAGTACCAGGAAGACCTGCGCAGCAAGGCCAAGGTCGAGTGATGCGGGCGGCCCAACCGGGCCGCACCCTCGCCTCCCTCACACACGCGGCTTCGGCCGCGTTGTTGTTTTGGGGAACTGCATCCGGCCTCCACACTGCTCCGTACTGCACAGGTGGCCCGGAACGCATGGCGCAGGCACGCGCCCGCCATCCCTGCCCCGCAGCCCGTCGCCCCCATGCATCACCTTAAAGGGGCGCATGGGCCCATCTTCGCACCCGGCCTTGCGGTCCGGGCGTGTGGCGTCAACGCAGCAGCCAGGCCGCGGCCATCAACGCGCCCAACAGCACCGGCTGGTGCAGCATGTAGTAGCTCAGGCTCCAACGCCCCAGGACCGCCAGCGGGCGCAGGGCCACTGGCAGCGCTCCGGCCAGCCAGGCCGGCCGTTGCCGGACCACCCACTGCCCGGCCGCCAGTCCCCACCACAGCACGCCCAACCAGGGCAGCAGTGGCACATAGTCTTCGGTGACGGGCTTTCGGCTGACCAGGCCCAGCCAATTGAGTGCACGGCTGTCGAGCAGCCCGGCACCCGCCCAGTGCGCATGCAGCCACGGCGCCAGGGTAGGCAGCACCAGGGCCAGCGCCCCGGCCAGCCAGAGGCCCCGGCCCCAGCCGGCGCTCAGGCGCGCCAGCAGCAGCATCACGGCCAGGGCGTGCAGCACGCCAAAGTAGATGAAGCTCAGAGGGAACATCCACCACGAGCCGGCCGTGACCAGCAGGGCACAGCCCGCCACCTGGGCCCAGCGGCGCCCAAAGCGTGCGCCCGAGCCGTTGCCGACCGGGTGTGCCAGCGCATGGGCCAGGCCCGCACACAGCAGGAACAGGCTGACGATGGCCGTGCGCTGCGCGGTCCAGAACGGGTCGGTGTAGAAGTCCTGCCGCCACCAGCCGAGGTGGTTGAGGTCGAAGCAGAAGTGAAAGCCTGTCATCCAGACCATGGCCAGGCCACGCAGGGCGTCCAGGCGCATGCTGCGCGGCGTCGGCGCCGCAAAGGCGTGTGAAGCGGTGGGGGCAGGCACGGTCGGCTCTCCAGCGGCGGTGGGCGCCATTCACCCGGGGTGAGCGGCAGACACGCAATGTTACAAAGCCGGCCCCGGCACTGGGGTAGCATCCCCGGCAGGTTGGCTTGCTGCGCCTCGCCGCCCCTACCCCATGTCCGACGCTGCCCGCCCCCACCCCGCCACGCCTGCCGACACGCGCCCCGGAGCGCCAGAGGGTGCACCCGCCAACGCCCCCTCGCGCCAACCCCTGGTCGCCGCCCCGGTCTGGCGGCGCCCGCTGCGCCTGGCCGCCTGGGGCGGGGGCGCCCTGCTCGGCCTGCTGCTGGCCCTGGTGCTGGGCCTGAGCCTGTTCGACTGGAACCACGCGCGCGGCGCGATCGGCCAGCGCGTGGCCGAGGCCACCGGCCGGCCGTTCGAGATCCGCGGCGACCTGGGCCTGCGCTGGCGCTGGGAAGACACCACGGCACGTGGCCCGGCACGCTGGCTGCCGGCGCCGGAGATCAGTGCCCGCGACGTCTGGCTGGGCAACCCGCCGGGCCTGGACGGTCAGACCGCTCAGGCCGCCGAGGTGCGTGCCCGCATCGCCCTGCTGCCGCTGCTGGCGCGCCAGATCGCGCTGCGCTCGCTGAGCCTGGACGCCCCGGTGCTGAGCCTGCAGCGCGACGCCCAGGGCCGTGACAACTGGAGCTTTGGCCGCGGCGACCCCGACGCCCCACCCAGCACCTGGACGGTGGACATCGCCAGCCTGGTGATCGGCGCTGGCCAGCTCAGCCTGCGCGACGCCCCGCGCCAGCTGCAGATCGAGGCGCGGATCGACAGCCTGGCACCGGTCGACCCGGCCAAGGACCCCGGGCCCTACCGGCTTGGCTTTCGCTTCGAGGGGCGCTACGGCAAAGCCGTGGTCGAGGGCTCGGGCCAGGCCGGCAACCTGCTCTCGCTGCAGGGCACGGACGTGCGTTTCCCGCTGCAGCTGCAGGCGCGCGCCGGCCAGGTGCAGGCCCGGGCCGAGGGCATCCTGAACAACCCGGCCGCCCTCTCCGGCCTGGACTTCGACCTGGAGCTCAAGGCACCCAGCATGGCCATGCTGTACCCGCTGACCGGCCTGGTGCTGCCGAGCACGCCGCCGTTCCGCACCGCGGGCCGGCTGGTCGGCAGCCTGACGCCGCGCAGCGCCACCTGGGGCTACCGCGACTTCACCGGCAGCGTGGGCGGCAGCGACCTGGCGGGCAGCCTGACTTACACCTCACGCGCGCCGCGCCCCCTGCTCAGCGGCGAGGTGCGCTCCAAACAGCTGCGCCTGCAGGACCTGGCCCCGGTGGTGGGCGCCGGACCGGCTGCCAAAACCGTGGCCGAGGTGCCGGGCGAGGAAAAGGCCGTGGCCAGGCGCCCGGGCAAGGTGCTGCCCGACGAGCCGCTGGCCATCGGGCGCTGGAACCAGATGGACGTGGACGTGGGCCTGACGGCCGGGCGCATCGTGCGCGACGCCGCGCTCACGCTGACGGCGCTCGACACCCGCATCGGCCTGCAGGACGGCGTGCTGCAGCTCAAGCCGCTGAACTTCGGCCTGGCCGACGGCCGCATCGAGGCCGCGCTGAGCCTGGACAGCACCGCCACCCCGGTACAGGCCACGCTGGACGCGCGACTGCAGGCGCTGAAGCTGGCGCGTCTGTTTCCCACCACCGAGCTCATGGAAAAAAGCATCGGCCGCATCGACGGCGCGCTGGCCCTCAAGGCCAGCGGCACCTCACCGGCACGGCTGCTGGGCAGCAGCAGCGGCCAGGTCAAGCTGTACGCCCGCCACGGCCGCCTGAGCAAGGAACTGCTCGACCTGGTGGCACTCAACCTCGGCAGCGTGGCCGTGACCCGGCTGTTCGGCAGCCAGCGCGAGGTCAACCTGCGCTGCGCCCTGGCCGACGTGCCGCTGCACAACGGCCTGGCCCAGATGCGCAACGTCAAGGTCAGCACCGACGAGGCGCAGATCGAGGTCACGGGCACGGTCAACCTGGCCAGCGAACAGCTCGACCTGCACATCAAGCCCGAGTCGCTCGGGCTCAAGCTGCTGTCGCTGCGCACGCCACTGTACGCACGCGGCAGCTTCGAGAAACCCGACGTGGGCCTGGAAAAAGGCCCGCTGCTGCTGCGCGCCGGCGGCATGCTGGCCCTGGCGGCGGCGGCCCCCGTGGCGCTGGCCGTGCTGCCGGTGACCGTGCCGGGCGCAGAGGACGACATCGCCTGCAAGGCGCTGCTGGCCGCCACGCGCCAACCCGGCCCGTGAGCCCGGCCCGGGCAAGCCTGTGCCTCGGGCGCATCGGGTGCCGGGCCAGGGGCTTCGCGGGATAATCGGGCCATGGCCCTGCTCCCCCACCAGCTCGAACTGCTGTCCCCCGCCCGTGATGCCGACATCGGCATCGAGGCCGTGAACCATGGCGCCGATGCGGTCTACATCGGCGGGCCGGCCTTCGGCGCCCGCGCCACCGCCGCCAACAGCGTGGCCGACATCGAGCGCCTGGTGCGGCACGCCCACCGTTTCCACAGCCGGGTGTTCGTCACCTTCAACACCATCCTGCGCGACGACGAGCTGGAGCCGGCACGCCGCCAGATCGTGCAGCTCCACGAGGCCGGGGTCGATGCACTGATCATCCAGGACATGGGCCTGCTGGAACTCGACCTGCCACCGATCCAGCTGCACGCCAGCACGCAGACCGACATCCGCACGCCCGAAAAAGCGCGCTTCCTGCAGGACGTGGGCCTGAACCAGATCGTGCTGGCGCGCGAGCTCACCGTGCAGCAGATCGCCGCCATCCGCGCCGCCACCGACCCCGGGCGCTGCACCATCGAGTTCTTTGTGCACGGCGCGCTGTGTGTGGCCTACAGCGGCCAGTGCTACATCAGCCACGCCCACACCGGCCGCAGCGCCAACCGCGGCGACTGCAGCCAGGCCTGCCGCCTGCCGTATCAGGTGGTCGACGACCAGGGCCGCTTTGTCGCGCACGACAAACACGTGCTGAGCATGAAGGACAACAACCAGAGCGCCAACCTCGCCGCGCTGGTCGATGCCGGCGTGCGCAGCTTCAAGATCGAGGGACGCTACAAGGACATGGGCTATGTGAAGAACATCACCGCCCACTACCGCACGCTGCTTGACGAACTGATCGAGGCACGCGAGTCCGGCAAGGACCCGCTCTCTCGCGCCTCCAGCGGCCGCACCACGTTCAGCTTCACGCCCAACCCCGACCAGAACTTCAACCGCGAGTTCACCGACTACTTCGTCGGTGGCCGCAAGGACGACATCGGCGCCTTCGACAGCCCCAAGAACCCGGGCCAGGCCATCGCCTGGGTGACCCAGGTTCACACCGATTCGGTGGAGTTGGAGACCCACGACCCGTCGGTGCTGCTGCACAACGGCGACGGCCTGTGCTACTACGACCTGCAAAAGGAGCTGGTGGGCCTGCAGCTCAACCGCGCCGAAGCCGTGGCCGGCAAGATCGGCCGCTGGCGGGTGTTCCCCAAGGACCCGATGGCAGGCCTGCGCGACCTGCGTAAGGGCACCGAGGTCAACCGCAACCGCGACATGGCATGGGTGCGCACGCTCGAGAAGAAGTCCAGCGAACGCCGCATCGGTCTGTGGCTGAGCCTGAGCGCCAGCCCGACCGAGCTGCGGCTGGCGCTGACCGACGAGGACGGCCACCAGGCCAGCGCCCGCACCGCCTTTGCGGCCGAGCCGGCGCAGGACCCAGTGCGCAATGCCGAGCACCTGCAGCACACCCTGGGCAAGCTCGGCGCTACCATTTTTGTAGCGACTGAGGTCGATGTGACAAGGGCTTCGGGCCATTTTGTGCCTGCATCGGTGCTGAACCCGCTGCGCCGCGAGGCGGTGGCAGCACTGGAGGCCGCGCGCCACGCCGCCTGGGTGCGCCCGACCCGGGCCGCGGCGGTCGAGCCGCCCGCGCCCTTCCCCGAGGAGACCCTGACCTACCTCGCCAATGTCTACAACCAGAAGGCACACGACTTCTACGCCCGCCACGGCGTCAAGGTCATCGCCGCCGCCTACGAGAGCCATGAGGAAGACGGCGAGGTCAGCCTGATGATCACCAAGCACTGCGTGCGCTTCTCGCTCTCGATGTGCCCCAAGCAGGCCAAGGGCGTGACCGGCGTACAGGGCACGGTCAAGGCCGAGCCGCTGCAACTCATCAACGGCAAGGAGAAGCTGACACTGCGCTTCGACTGCAAGCCTTGCGAGATGCACGTGGTCGGCCGCATGAAGACCGCGGTGAAGGAGCAACGCAAGGCCGAGCTGCAGGCCCAGCCGCTCCAGTTCTACCGCACTCGCCCGCCGCGCCAGCCCCACCCGACCTGACCGCCCGGCGCAGCCGGGCCAGGCCTGCGGCGGCGCTGCCCCGGTTCAGACCGGTTCAGACCGGCTCAGGCAAGGCCGCCAGGCGCGCGGCCACAAAGGCCACGAAGCGCGGCAGGGCCGGCGTTGGCTCCAGCGCCTCGGCGTCGCGCCACACCAAGCTGGTTTCACAGAGCGCCGGGCTGCGCCCAGTCTTCACTGCACGGTAGACCACACCCGGGCGCTGGAACTGGCGCACGCTCTGCGGCACCCAGGCCAGGCCCAGCCCAGCCGACACCAGGTTGACGATGGTCTGCATCTGGATGGCCTCCTGCACCACCTGCGGCAGCCGCCCGGCCGCGTGGTACAGGCCAAACACGGCGTCGTGCAGCGACGGGGCGATGTGGCGAGGGAACATCACCAGCGGCTGCGCCAGCACCTCGGCCAGGCGCGGCGCCGCCGT
>CAZKDU010000029.1:0-1181 GCA_964551485.1 uncultured Burkholderiaceae bacterium | reverse complement strand
AGCGGATGGGCCTCGGGCAGGGCCAGCAGCAGCGGCTCGCTGGCCACGCGCAGGTGCTGCAGCCCGGCGGGCACACCGCCTGGGGCGTGCAGCACCAGGCCGGCATCCACCTCGCTGCGGCGCAGCGCCTCCACCTGCACGTCGCCGGTGGCCTCGATCAGCTCGATGCGCACCCCCGGGTGCTGTTCGCGGAAGGCCCGCACCCACTCGGGCAGGTACGAAAACCCCACGGTGGACACAAAGGCCAGGCGCAGCCGCCCAAGCTCGCCCGCCGCAGCCGCGCGCGCCTGGGCCGGCAGCTCGCGCGCGCGCGCCAGCAGGTCACGCACGGCCGGCAGCAGCGCGCTGCCGGCCGCACTCAGGCGCACACTGCGCTTGCTGCGCTCGAACAGGCGCACGCCGAGCTGTGCCTCGAGAGCGGCAATGGCCTGGGTCAGCGGCGGCTGGGTCATGTGCAGGCGCTGGGCCGCGCGGCCAAAGTGCAGCTCGTCGGCCACGGCCAGGAACTGACGCCACAGGCGCAGCTCGATCGGCGGTTCATTCATATGTACAGCATATTAATGCACCATGAAAAATGGATTGGAAGCAATCACAGAATCAGCGCATACTGCGCCCTGGTCAGAACTCCCCACGAACCCTCCGAACGCCATGAACAGCAAAGTCATCAAGATCAACGCCCGCTCCGCCCACATCACCGAAGGCAAGTCGCGCGCACCCAACCGCTCCATGTATTACGCCATGGGCTACCAGCAGGGCGACTTCGCCAAACCCATGATCGGCGTGGCCAACGGGCACAGCACCATCACCCCGTGCAACTCGGGCCTGCAGAAGCTGGCCGACGCCGCCGTGGCCGGCATCGAGGAGGCTGGCGGCAACGCCCAGATCTTCGGCACCCCCACCATCTCCGACGGTATGGCCATGGGCACCGAGGGCATGAAGTACAGCCTGGTCAGCCGCGAGGTCATCGCCGACTGCATCGAGACTTGCGTGCAGGGCCAGTGGATGGACGGCGTGCTGGTGGTCGGCGGCTGTGACAAGAACATGCCCGGTGGCCTGATGGGCATGCTGCGCGCCAACGTGCCGGCCATCTATGTGTATGGCGGCACCATCCTGCCGGGCCGCTACAAGGGTGAAGACCTGAACATCGTCAGCGTGTTCGAGGCGGTGGGCCAGAACGCCGC
>CAZKDU010000028.1:1171-12820 GCA_964551485.1 uncultured Burkholderiaceae bacterium | reverse complement strand
GTGGAGCGCGGCTTCGCCCCACTGGTGCGCCGCTGCGAGGGCGTGGGCCGCGTGATCGAGTCCGACCAGCGGCGCTGGCGCCGGCGCTGGTGGGCCGCCGACGTGCGGGCCGAGCGCCGCGCTTTCCGCGCCGCGCTGCGCGAGCAGGCCTACGACGCCGTGATCGACCTGCAGGGCCTGACCAAGTCGGCCCTGGTGGCCTGGCAGGCGCGGCTCGCGCCCGGTGGCCGGCGCATCGCCATGGCCAACCGCACCGAGGGCTCGAGCTACGAGGCGCCCACGCGCTGGGTCGCCCACGTGGCCGTGCGCCTGGCGCCGCACGTGCACGCGGTGCAGCGCGCGCGCGAGCTGTGCGCCCAGGCCCTGGGCTACGCCGCCCAGGGGCCGTGGCGTTTCGGCCTGCATGCCGCGGCCGCGCCAGCCGCCGGCCCGGCCGTGGCACCCGGCATCGTGGCCCTGGTGCACGGCACCTCGCGCGACGACAAGCTCTGGCCCGAGCCGCACTGGCTCGCGCTCGGCCAGCGCCTGATCGCGCAGGGCCACCGCCTGGCCCTGCCGCAGGGCAGCCCGGCCGAGGCCGAGCGCGCCCGGCGCCTGGCCCAGGCCCTGGGGCCGGCGGCCGAGGTCTGGCCGCGCATGGACCTGGGCCAGCTCAGCGACGCCCTGGCCGCCTGTGCCGGGGTGGTCGGTGTGGACAGCGGCCTGAGCCACATGGCCGTGGCGCTGGACCTGCCGCACGTGCAGCTCTACAACTTCGACACGGCCTGGCGCACCGGTCCCCTGGGCGGGCGCCAGTGCAGCGTGGTGGGCGCCGGCGGACCGCCGCTGGAGGCGGTCTGGCAGGCCTGGCTGGCCGCCAGCCAGAGCCCGGCCCTGGGCGCCGGCAAGGGTTAGGACGTTCACATGCTGCGCGCGCTCTACTCGGGCCTGATGTGGCTGGTGCAGCCGCTGCTGCGCGCCAAGCTGGCGCGCCGCGCCCAGGCCGAGCCCGGCTACGCCGAGGCGGTGCAGGAGCGTTTCGGCCACTACGGCCCGGCGCTGGCCGCGCCTGCCAGTGGCTGGCTCTGGGTGCACGCGGTCTCGCTCGGTGAAACCCGGGCCGCGGCCGTGCTGCTGGGCGCGCTGCGGCGCCAGCGCCCGGGCCTGCGCCTGCTGCTCACGCACGGCACGGCCACCGGCCGCGCCGAGGGCCGGCACCTGCTGCAGCCCGGTGACGTGCAGGTCTGGCAGCCCTGGGACACGCCCTGGGCGGCGCGCCGCTTCTTCGCACACTTCCGCCCGGCGCTCGGCCTGCTCATGGAGACTGAGGTCTGGCCCAACCTGGTGGCCGAGGCGCAGCGCGCCGGCGTGCCCCTGGTGCTGGTGAACGCACGCCTGAGCGACAAGTCGGCGCGCCAGGCGCGCCGGCTCGCTCCGCTGTCGCGCCCCGCGTTCGCGGCCCTGGCCGCGGTGCTGGCGCAGGCCGAGGCCGACGCCGCGCGCCTGCGCGCCCTGGGCGCGCCGGTGCAGGGGGTGCTGGGCAACCTCAAGTTCGACGCCGCGCCCGACGCCGCGCTGCAGGCGCGTGGCCAGGCCTGGCGCCGGCCCGGCCGGCCGGTCGTGATGCTGGCCAGCGCGCGCGAGGGCGAAGAGGCGGCGCTGCTCGCGGCCTTGAAGCATTTCAGGCCTCCGGCCCTCGTGGATTCTGGCGATGATGCTATTAAAAACGGAGCGTTCGGGTTGCGCTGGCTGATCGTGCCGCGCCACCCACAGCGCTTCGACGCGGTGGCGGCGCTGGTGCGCGAGGCCGGGTTCACGCTCTCGCGGCGCAGCGCCTGGGGCGAGGCCGGGCCACCAGACGGCGCCGAGGTCTGGCTCGGTGATTCGCTGGGCGAGATGGCGCTCTACTACGGCCTGGCCGAGGTCGCGCTGCTGGGCGGCAGCTTCGAGCCGCTGGGCGGCCAGAACCTGATCGAGGCGCTGGCCTGCGGCTGCCCCGTGGTCATGGGGCCGCACACCTTCAACTTTGCCGAGGCGGCCGCCCAGGCCGAGGCGGCGGGGGCGGCGCTGCGCGTGGACGGCATGGCCCAGGGCCTGGCGGCGGCGAGCGGCCTGGCCTGCGACCCGGCGGCGCAGGCGCAGGCGGTGGGGCGGGGCGAGGCGCTGCTGGCGCTGCACCGCGGTGCGGCCGAGCGCACGGCGGCCCTGATCGCGGCGCGCTGGGACGCCGGGCGCTGACCCGGCCGTCGCCGGCCGGCCCGGGGTTGATGTGGGTCAAGTCGCTCGGGGCGCCAGGGCGGCAAGATGCTGTCACTGACCGCATCGAGCACACCACCATGACCGATTCCGTACCCACCGTTCATCTGACTCAACTGCTGGACTACCAGTTCGGCATGGACTTTGGCCCCGGCCTGCCCACGGTGCTGGGCGACGAGCCCCCTCCGTTGGGGCAGGGCCAGGGCCCGACCCCGGTGCAGCTGCTGGCCGCGGCGGTGGGCAGCTGCCTGTCGGACTCGTTGCTGTACGCGCTGCGCAAGTTCCGGCAGCAGCCCGAACCGATCCGCTGCACGGTGCAGGCCCAGGTGGGCCGCAACGCCGAGGGCCGCATGCGGGTGCTGGGCATCACGGCGCGCCTGACGCTGGGGGTGCCGGCCGGGCAGCTGCAGCACCTGGACCGCGTGCTGTCCCAGTTCGAGGCGTTCTGCACGGTGACCCAGAGCGTGGGCCAGGGCATCCCGGTCGCGGTGAGTGTGCTGGACGCCGATGGCCTGGTGCTGCACGGCACGGCCGAGCCGCTGCCGGTGCCGGCCTGATCAGGCGCCGGGCTCGCCGGGCCGCGGCTGGGCCGGCGCCGCAGGCGTGGCCTCGGGGGAGGCCTCTGAGGTGTTGCTGGCCTCAGCGGGCGTGACCGCCGGGTAGGGCAGGGCCGCCGGCTGGTCGTGCAGGTGCTCAATGATGGCCGCCACCCGGTCGCCCAGGTACTTGTTGGCCGACTGCTCAAACGCGCGCCGCATCTCCGACTCGACCATGACCATGGCCAGCGGCCGGATGCGCCAGATCGTGTCCACCAGGCGCGGCACGTCCTCGGGCGGCGGCAGCTTGCCCTCGCCGTAGCGGTCGAGCTCGCCCACGGCCAGGCCCACCACGCGGTCCGAGATCTGCTGCATCAGCGGCCGGGCGGCCGACAGCACGGCCAGCACGTCGTCGAGCGCGAAGCCGGCCTTGGTGAAGGCCACGCCGGCCTCTAGCAGGCGCGGCGAGCGGCAGGTGTAGCCCAGGCCGTCGGCTTCGAGCAGGCCCAACTCCAGTGCCCGGCGCAGGGCCTGCAGGTTGATCGAGGTGCCGAACATGCGCACCAGCGCCAGGTAGGAGTAGTGGCGCGGCTGCTCGAGCGTCCAGGGGCTGTTGATGGCTTTTTCCAGCCCCAGGATGGCGTGCAGCTCCTGGCCGTCGACCAGGGCCATCAGCAGCTCCTGCACGTTGGCCAGGGTGTAGCCGCGCGCCAGCAGGTGGTTGATGAGCTTGAGCCGGCCCAGGTGGGTCTGGGTGTAGATGCCGACGCGGCCGCGCCGCTCGGGTGGGTCGATCAGGCCGCGGTCCTGGTAGGCGCGCACGTTGCGCACCGTGGTCTGGGCCGCGCGCGCCAGCTCGTCGATGGTGTATTCCATGGCCTCCACCGCCTGGCGGCTGTAGGGGCTGGGGAGGTCGGGCGTGTCGCTCATGGTGGACGGGCAGGGGGGCTGGGCTGGATTATGCGGCCAGCCCCGGCCCGGGGCCGGCGCTTAGCCGATCCGGGCCGCGACGGACCTAGGGAAAACGCTGTAAGTCTTCTGAAAGTTTACAACGAGAATTGTGACATTGATCGATGTAACAGTTAACATCGAGCCCAGCCACCCCAAGGAGCCGTCATGAATCTCAACGTGGTCCGACACATCAGCGAGGGCGAATTGTCCCAGTTCCGCAGCGTCCAGCAGCTCGCCTACCGCTGCGTGGAGGCCGTGGGCGCCGAGCTGCGGCCCGGCGTGACCGAGAAGGAGGTGTCGGCCCGGCTGCTCGAATGGCTGGGCGACCACGGCGTGAGCGACTGGCTGCACAAGCCCTTTGCCTGGTTCGGTGACCGCACGGCGTTCCAGGGCTTCTCGGGCCTGAGCCACATGGCCGGCTTCAACCTGCAGTTCTTCCCGAGCAACCGCCGGCTGGAAGAAAACATGCCGTTCATCCTGGACGTGGCCCCGGTCAAGGACGGCGCCCTGGCCGACGTGGGCTACGCCGGCGTGATCGGCCACAACCCCACGCTGGACCAGTTGCAAGACGACCTGATGGCCCACCGCGCGCTCATCGTCGACATGGTCAAGCGCCGCCACACCCTGGCCGAGGTGGCCCGCGCGGTGGACGCGCTGTGTGTGCGCCAGGGCGTGGAGCCGCGCCACAAGGCCTACCCCTTCAAGGTGCTGGCCCACCGCGTGGCCAAGCTCGACCACCCGGGCGCGCCGCGCAGCGTGGCCCGTTTCGGCCTGAACAGCACGCTGAACCTGCTGGCCCAGTCGCGCGCTGGCAAGAAGGAAGGCTGGTCGCCGCTGTGGAACACCTCTGACAAGTCCGACCACGCGCCCACGCCGGGCCTGTGGGCGGTGGAACCGCACCTGGGCTTCCACGGCGTGGGCGCCAAGTTCGAGGAGCTGCTGGTCATCACCGAGACCGACGCCTTCTGGCTCGACGACGACCTGCCGCACGTGCGCCGCTGGGCGCGCCGCCAGGCCGAGCGCCCAGGCCAGCGCCCGGCCGAGCAGGCCGCGCCCCAACCCGAACTGCTGGCGGCCTGAGCCATGAGCATCACCAGCACCACCGCCGACTTCCACACCCCGGCCACGCCGCGGGACGCCGCCACCGCACCGGTGCGCCCCGGCCTGCGGTCAGAGACCGGGCCCGACGCCCGCTTCACCGTCACCACCAGCGACGGCGTGCGCCTGGCCGTCAAGACCTGGGGCGAGCCGGCAGGGCCCGGCCGGCCCACCGTGGTGCTGGTGCACGGCTACCCCGACAGCAGCGAGGTCTGGCACGCGGTGGCGGCCGACCTGGCGCAGAACTTTTTCGTCGTGGCCTACGACGTGCGTGGCGCCGGCGACTCCGACGCGCCCAAGGGCACGGCGGCCTACCGCATGGCGCGGCTGTCGCAGGACTTCGAGACCGTGATCAACCGGGTCAGCCCCAACGCACCGGTGCACCTGGTCGCCCACGACTGGGGCTCGATCCAGAGCTGGGAGTCGGTCAGCGACGCCCGCCTCAAAGGCCGCATCGCGTCCTACACCTCCTGCTCCGGCCCCTGCCTGGACCATGTGGCGCACTGGCTGCGCGACCGCGTGGCGCGGCCCACGCCGGCCAACCTGGCGCAGTTCTTCGGGCAGATGCTCAAATCCTGGTACATCGCCTTCTTTCACCTGCCGGTGCTGCCCGGCCTGCTGTGGCGTGTGGCCATGGGCCCGCTGTGGCCCTGGCTGCTGCGCCGCACCGAGGGTGTGGTGGCCGACCCGCGTGCGCACCAGACCCGCGACGGCGTGCAGGGCGTGGCGCTGTACCGCGCCAACTTCTTCCGCCGCCGGCCGCATGCCCGCGTGGCCCACGCGCCGGTGCAGACGCTGGTGCCGCTGTTTGACCGGTACGTGAGCCCGCGCCTGTCGGACGACATCGGCCGCTGGGTGCCGCAGCACTGGCGCCGCGAGGTGCAGGCCGGCCACTGGTTTCCGCTGAAGCAGCCATCAGTCATGGCGCAGATGGTGCGCGAGTTCGTGATGTTCACCGACGGTGGCCTGAACGCCGAAGGCCAGCGACTGGACGGCGGCCCCACGCCCGGCGCGCTGCGCCGCACCCGGCTGAGTGCCAAGCGCCTGCCGCTTTCTGGCAAGGTGGCGGTGGTCACCGGCGCCGGCAGCGGCATCGGCCGCTGCGCCGCACTGGCGTTCGCCGAGCAGGGCGCGCACATCGTGTCGGTGGACATCAACGCCGAGACCGCTGCACGCACCGCCACCCTGGCCCGACTGATCGGCGTGGACGCCACGGCCGAGCGGGTGGACGTGAGCAACGCAGAGCAGATGCAGGCGCTGGCCGACCAGGTGCAGCGCGACTGGGGCGGCGCCGACATCGTGGTCAACAACGCCGGCATCGGCATGGCCGGCGGCATGCTGGACACCGACATTGCGTCCTGGCAGCGTGTGATCGGCATCAACCTGTGGAGCGTGATCTACGGCGCGCGTTTCTTCGGCCAGCAGATGGTGGCCAACGGCCGTGGCGGGCACATGCTCAACACCGCCTCGGCCGCGGCGTTCTCGCCCTCGCGCAGCATGACCGGCTACGCCACCACCAAGGCCGCGGTGCTGATGCTCAGCGAAAGCCTGCGCGGCGAACTGGCCGAGCACGGCATCGGTGTCAGCACCGTCTGCCCGGGCTTTGCCGAGACCGGCATCATGGCCGCCACCGAGCACGTGGGCGTGAGCGCCGACGAACAGGCCAAGCGCCGCGCCAAGGCCACCAAGCTCTACAAGATGCGTGGCCTCAAGCCCGAGACCGTGGCCCAGGCCATGCTGCGTGCGCTGCACAAGAACCTGCCGCTGGTCACCGTGGGCATGGAGGCCCATGGCGCCCGCTTCACCTCGCGTTTCATGCCCTGGCTGTCGCGCCGCATCGCGCGCGTCAAGATGATCTGAACCCCGCTGGAGACCGTCATGCAAATCGCCATCAACCCCCCGGTGCAGGACACGCACTACCAGATCCTGCCGCGCCACGTGCGTTTTGACTTCAGCCGCACGCCGGTGCAGTGGGTCCCCAACGACCCCTGCAGCACCCACATCATCAACACGCTGAACCTGATGTTCCCGGCCGGCGAGATGTGGTTCTGTCGCGTCTACAACAAGGCCCTGCCGCACGTCACCGACCCCAAGCTGCGCGACGACGCCGAAGGCTTTCTGCGCCAGGAGGCCATCCACTCGCGCTCGCATGGCGGCGTGCTGGCCCATTACTACGCGGCCCACGGCATCGACACCAAGCCCTTCACCCGCCACCTGGACAACGCCCTGTCCAAGGTGCTGGGCGACCGGCCCTTCGGCCTGCCCTGGGGCGGCCACAGCCGCTTCTGGCTGCGCCAGCAGCTGGGTGTGATTGCCGCGCTGGAGCATTACTTCGGCTACCTGGGCAACTGGGTGCTGAACGCCAAGGAACTCGACGCCGCCGGCACCGACCCGGTCATGCTGGACCTGCTGCGCTGGCACGGCGCCGAAGAGGTCGAGCACCGCACCGTGGCCTACGACATGCACCGCCACCTGGGCGGCGGCTACCTGGGCCGCTGCGTGCACATGACCATCACCATGGTCATGCTGCTGGGCATCGTGGCCTGGGGCACGCGCTACATGTTCCGCCGCGACCCGCAGGCCGGCAAGCCCATGGGCTTCCTGCGCACCTGGGCCACCGGTGCCCGCCGCGGCTGCCTGCCCTCGCTGTGGGCCACCATCCAGTCGGCCGCGCGCTTCTTCCAGCCCAACTACTCGCCGGCCCACGAGGGCTCGACCGAGCAGGCCCTGGCCTACCTGGCCACCTCGCCCGCGGCCCAGGCCGCAGCGCATGGGGGCAACTGGACGGTGACGCCACCGGCCGTGGGCCGCGGCAGCGCCGTGCCCGCGCTGGGTGCGGCCTGAGTGGCCCGGGCCGGAGCCTTCGTGGTGTCGACCCCCATGCGTTGGCGGCTGTCGGGCTGGCTTGGCCGGGCACGGTGCCGCGCCGCCCTGGCTGCCCTGGCCGGCACGCTTGCGGTGCCGCTGGTGCTGGCCCAGCCGGCGGTTGCCACCGCCCCGGCCGGCAGCGACCCGGTGGTCGTGGCCCACGAGGGCCTGGGCGTGGAGCAGCAGGCGCGCCTGCTGTCGCGCCAGATGGCCACGGGCGAGGTTGAGAAGCTCGGCGACGAGCAGGTGCTGGCCCTGATCCAGGCGCTGCGCCCGCAGACGCTGCTGGCCTGGGCCCGCGCCGAGATGAACCGGCACCCCGAGTACGAGTACTGGATGTCGCGCCAGGAGCGCATCAACGGCCAGTGGCAGGCCAGGCCGGCGCGCATGCAGGTGCGCTACCGCCACGCGCCGCGCCAGCTCTACGCCCGGTGGCTGCCCGGCGGCACCGGCGCCGGCCAGGAAATCATCTACGACGAGACCCAGCGCCCGCAGCAGATGTACGCCCACCTGGGCGGGCTGCTGGGCTTTGCCTCGATGTGGGTCGCCATCGACGGGCCGGCCGCGCGCACCCAGTCCAACCACACCGTGCGCGACCTCGGCCTGCAGTACATCGTGGAGCTGCTGGAGCAGAACGCGCGCGGCCTGCGCGCCCTGGGCCGCGACGAGCGCCCGACCCAGGCCGAGCTGGTGCGCGAGCAGGGCCAGCGCCTGCTGGCGCTGAGCTGGGAGATGCCTGCGGGCCCGCCGCAGTTCTACGCCAAAAAGGTGCAGCTGCTGTTCGACCTGCAGCGCCCCTGGCCGCGCGAGCTGCGGGTCTGGGACGAGCCGGGCGAGCTGCGCGAGCGCATGGTCATCGAGAAGCTGACGCCGCGCGCGTTCGAGCCGAGCGTGCTCGACCCGAAGAACCCCGACTACAAGTTCTGAGCCCGTGTTGACCCCACCGCCCTGAGACCCACGCCATGTCCACCGCCACCCAGCCCACCCCGGCCGCCCAGCGCCCCGCCACGGCCCCGCTCACACCCCTGGCCGACGCCTTCACCTGGCCGCTCAAGGCCGCGCATTTCCTCGAGTGGGTCAACCCGCTGTGGTCCACCGAGGCGCGCCATGCGCGCATCGTGCAGGTGAAGCAGGAAACGGCCGACTGCCGCACCCTGCTGCTGCGCCCCGGCCGCGGCTGGCGCGCGCCGCGCCCCGGCCAGCACGCGCTGGTGGGGGTGACCATCGACGGCGTGCGCCACAGCCGCGCCTTCTCGCTGAGCGCCGCGGCCCGCGCCGACGGCCTGGCCAGCCTGACCGTGAAAGCCGTGCGTGCCGGCGGTGTGTCCGAGCACCTGGTGCGCCGCGCCCGTGTGGGCGATCTGCTGAGCCTGAGCCTGCCGCAGGGCGAGTTTGTGCTGCCCAGGCTGTCGCCGCGCCGCGCGCTGCTGGTCACCGCCGGCAGCGGCATCACGCCCATCCGCGCCATGCTGCAAAGCCTGGAGGCGCGTGGCCAGCTCTGGGACGTGACGCACCTGCACTACGCCGCCCGGCCCGACGACGTGATCTTCGGCGCCGAGCTCGATGCGCTGCAGCGCCGCGCCCGCGGCTACCGCCTGCACCGCTTCTACACCCGCACCGCCCAGCCCGACGCGCATTTCAGCGCCGCGCAGCTGCAGGCCCTGTGCCCCGACTGGGCCCAGCGTGACACCTTTGCCTGCGGCCCGGCGCCGCTGCTGGACGCACTGACCACCACCTGGGGCCAGGCCGGACTGGCCGAGCGCCTGCACATGGAGCATTTCCAGCTGCAGTGGACGCCCGACGCGCCGCCGGCCGATGTGCAGGCCGGTGCGCTGCGCTTTGCCCGCAGCGACCGCGAGACTCCGTCCGACGGCCTGACCCCCATCCTGCTGCTGGCCGAGCAGCTGGGCCTGAGCCCGGCGCACGGCTGCCGCATGGGCATCTGCCACGGCTGCGACGCCACGCTGCTTTCTGGTTGTGTGCGCGACCTGCGCACCAACGAACTGCTGAACCAACCGGGCCAGAAGGTCCAGCCCTGCGTCTGCGCCGCCCAGGGCGACGCCACGCTGGACCTCTGAGCCCCGCTTTCCAAAAAAAGGAATTCCCATGCCCATGCCTTCCCACCTGAGCCCGGAGGCCATTGCCGCATTCGGCGCCGAGATGGACGCCCTGCGCCAGGAGGTCGTGGCCACCCGTGGCGCGGCCGACCGCGCCTATGTGCTGCGCGTGATCCGCCTGCAGCGTGGCCTGGCCCTGGCCGGCCGCATCAGCCTGCTGCTGGCCGTGCCGCTGTGGCCTGCCTGGGGCCTGGTGGCCGGCCTGGCGCCGTTTGTGGCCGCGCTGCTGGCCGGTGGTGTGCTGCTGGGCCTGGCCAAGATCATCGAGAACATGGAGCTGGGCCACAACGTCATGCACGCCCAGTGGGACTGGATGAACGACCCGCAGGTGCATTCCAGCCACTGGGAATGGGACAACGTCTGCCCGTCCAGCCAGTGGAAACATTCGCACAACATCGTGCACCACACCTGGACCAATGTGCTGGGCAAGGACCCGGACGTAGGCTACGGCGTGCTGCGTGTCACGCCCGAGCAGCCCTGGGGCCTGCGCTACCTGCTGCAGCCGCTGTGGAACGTGGTGCTGCAGCTGTTGTTCCAGTGGGGCGTGGCGCTGCACGACGTCGAGCCCGACAAGGTGATCACCGGCCAGAAGACGCTGCGCGAGTCGGCCCCCATGCTGCGCGAGATCGGGGTCAAGGCCTGGCGCCAGCTGCGCAAAGACTACCTGCTGTGGCCGGTTTTAAGTGCCGGCGTCTGGCTGCCGCTGGTCTGGCTGGCCAAGCTGCCGCTGGTGGCCGTGGGCGCCGGCCTGCTGGGCGTGGTGCTGGCCAATGCGCTGGCCAACGGCATCCGCAACGTGTGGTCCAACCTGATCATTTTCTGCGGCCATTTCCCGGCCGGTGTGCACCATTTCACCGAGGAAGAAGTGGCCGGCGAAACCCGGGCCCACTGGTATGTGCGCCAGCTGCTGGGTAGCTGCAACATCCGTGGCGGCGCCCTGTTGCACCTGATGTCGGGCAACCTCAGCCACCAGATCGAGCACCACCTGTTCCCCGACCTGCCCAGCAACCGCTACCCGGCGCTGGCGCCCAGGGTCGAGGCCGCGGCACGCCGCCATGGCCTGCCCTACAACAGCGGCTCGCTGGCGCGCCAGTACGGCACCGCCACCTGGACCATCTGGCGCCTGGCCTTCCCCGGCGGGCGTTCGCAGGCCTCGGCCCTGCCGGCGCACTGAGCCACCGCAGCGCCTCGGGCAGCGGCCACACGGCAGTGGCCCGGTTTCGCCTGAGCTCGCCCCGGCGCGTCGCCGAGCGGCGCAACGCCACAACGGCTCAGTGGCTCAGTGGCTCAGTGGCTCAGTGGCTCAGTGGCTCAGTGGCTCAGTGGCTCAGTGGCGCGCCCCCTCGGTGGCGTGCCGGTTTTCTCTGGACGTTGAATCAAAACAAGCGCCAGCCCTTGCCAGGTGGCGCTTGTTTGCTATGGAATTGGTAGCGACTGCGCGATGGACCACCCCAGGGACACCCCATCGGGTGACGGCCCCGTGCCGTCAGGGGGGCCGTGCTCGCGGCATGGCAAATGTGCCAAGGGTAGTTCGGGCCCTGGGTGAACCCCTGTGCTGTCAAGGGGCCGTGTTCGGGGCATGGCAGCCGGTGGCGCCTGAGGCTGGCCCCCCATCGCGCCGCGAGGCCATGGGGCGGGCCGCCGGTGCCGGCCGTGCTGACGGGCACGTGCGTGGCGCGTGCAGGTTGGAGGAGATGAGGGGAGAGGCGGTGAGCGGGTGGGGCCGATGCCGGTGCAGCCGCCGTGGCCCCACCGGGGGAGCCCGGCGGCGCGGGGCCCGGGCTCAGGTGCTCAGGTGCTCAGGTGCTCAGGTGCTCAGGTGCTCAGGTGCTCAGGTGCTCAGG
>CAZKDU010000028.1:0-1071 GCA_964551485.1 uncultured Burkholderiaceae bacterium | reverse complement strand
GCTCAGGTGCTCAGGTGCTCAGGTGCTCAGGTGCTCAGGTGCTCAGGTGCTCAGGGCTGCAGCAGGGCGTTGACCGGGCCCAGGTCGTCGGCCTTCAGGCTGCCGTTGGCCTGGCGCAGCCTGAGGCCGCCCACCAACACGTCGTAGCGCGCGCGGGCCAGGTCGCGCTTGGTCTGGAACAGCTGGCTCTGGCTGTTGAGCACGTCGATGTTGATGCGCACACCCACCTGGTAGCCCAGCTTGTTGGCGTCCAGCGCAAGCTGGCTGGACTGCTCCGACGCCTCCAGCGCCTTCACCTGGCTCAGACCCGAGACCACGCCAAAGAAGGCGCTGCGCGTGCCCTGGCCGACGTTGCGGCGGGTGGCCTCGAGGTCGGCCTGGGCCTTTTCTTCCAGCGACAGGGTTTCCTTGATTCGGTTTTGCGTGGCAAAGCCGGCAAACAGCGGCAGGTTGAACGACAGGCCCACGGTCGTGTTGTTGCTGCGGGTCTGCACGCCGGTGATGTTGTTGGGCGCGCGCGAAATGCCGTAGCTGGCCGTCAGGTCCAGGGTGGGCTTGTGGCCGGCCTTGGCCTTTTCGGTTTCCAGCCGGGCGATCTCCAGCGCGGTTTTGAACTGTTGCACGGTGGGGCTGGCGTCTTCGGCCTGCTGCACCCACAGGTTCACGTCGCCCGGCGTCAGTGTGGGCAGTACCACGGGCGCGGCCAGCGGCCGCGGCTCGGCGTTGGTTTTGCCCACCAGGTTGTCCAGCGCGAGCTTTTTCACGCGCAGGTCGTTTTCAGCGGCGATTTCCTGGGCGACCACCAGGTCGAAACGGGCCTGGGCTTCGCGCGAATCGGTGATGGTGGACGTACCCACCTCGAAGTTGCGCTTGGCCGACGCGAGCTGTTCCGACACGGCGGTCTTCTGGGCGCGCACAAAGGCCAATGTGTCCTGCGCGGCCAGCACGTCAAAGTAGGCCTGGCTGACGCGGATGACCAGGTCCTGTCTGGCGGCGTTCAGCTGCGCCTGCGCCAGTTCCACCTGCTATCTGCCCTGTTCATACGTTGCGAAGTTGGCCTGTCGGTACAGC
>CAZKDU010000027.1:7978-12887 GCA_964551485.1 uncultured Burkholderiaceae bacterium | reverse complement strand
CTGGTCTGCCTCGACGAAGAGGGCTTCATGCAGGAGATCGAGCGCTTCACCAAACAGACCATCCCGGTGCAGTCCATCGAGGGTTTCGGCCCCGACGAGGGCGAACGTGCCGAGCCCATCGCCATGGGCCGCCAGACCCTCTGGGGCGGTGCCGGCAAGCCACCCAGCCGTGAGGTCATGGCCGCCGCCGCCAAGGCCGCACGCGGCGAAATGATGCAGCGCATCCGCGACAACAAGGCCGGTCAGGGCGGTGGTGGTCGCCGCGACGGTCAGGGCAGTGGCCAGGGTGCCGCGGGCCAGGGTGGTCCGCGTGGCCGCTCGGGCAACCGCCCGGCCGCCAACGGTGCGCCCCAGGGCGGCCACCACAAGCCACGCGCGGCCGCCCCGCAGCAGCCGCGTGCCGCGCGCCCCCTGCACGACGAGCAGGACGACCACGAGGACCGCCTGCCGCGCCACATTGACCCGCTGCGCACCAACATGCCCAGCAAGCGCGACATGACTGGCGTGCGCCGCCCCAGCCACAGCGGCCAGCCCGACCCGACCCGCACCAGCATCGACAGCATGGGCACCAGCCAGCGCCGCGGTGGTGGTAACGGCGGTGGCAATGGCGGCGGTGGTGGTGGTCGCTCGCGCGGTGGCCACGCCCGTGGCGGCCAGGGCGGCGGCGGTTCGTCGCGCTCCTGGAGCCGCTGAAGCGCACCCGGCGCCACCGCGGCAGGGGGGCGGCCTCAACACACCCCGCCCCTGCCCTCCCGCCCACTTGCTAGCCGCCCACGGCCCCCCGTGGGGCGACCCGCGATCCCCGGCCGGCCATCTGTGCCGGCCTGTCCGGCACAGCCAGTGCACCGCTGGCACATCCCCCCAGTCAGCCCCTGAACAGGTCTGCTGGATGCAGACAACGGGCCTCTGCCCGATGCGGACACCCGGGGCCGGCCTGATGCACAGGCCACCCCACTGCCGCCATCCCCCCCATCACCCCATGGCGGCGCGCCTGCAAACGCTGCCACACGGCGCACAATCGCGCCATGTCCGTCTCTGCCTCCCCCATGCCCACCCCCGCCGCGGCAGCGCCCCGGCGCGTGCTGATCGCCGGCGCCTCCGGCCTGGTCGGCCAAGAGCTGCTGCGCCGGCTGCTGGCCGACCCGGGCTGCGCGGTGGTGCACAGCGTGGGCCGGCGGACCCTGCCGCTGACCGACGCCAGGCTGCGGCAGGTCAGCGCCGACTTCTCTGCCCTGCCGCCACTGCCGGCGGCCACCGAGGCCTACATCGCCCTGGGCACCACCCTCGCCGTGGCAGGCAGCCAGGCCGCGTTCCGCGCGGTCGACTTCGACGCCGTGCTGGCCTTTGCCCGCGCCGCCCAGGCGGCGGGCGTGGCGCGGCTCGGTGTGGTCAGCGCCATGGGGGCGGACGCCGGCTCGCGGCTGTTCTACAACCGTGTCAAGGGCGAAATGGAGCAGGCGCTGCGCGCCCTGGGCTTCGAGGTGCTGGTGATCGCCCGGCCGGCGCTGATCAGCGGCGACCGCGCGGCGCTGGGCCAGCCAGGCCGCCAGGCCGAAGGGCTGGGACTGGTGCTGATGCGCGCGCTGGCGCCGCTGACGCCACGCACGCTGCGGCCGATCGCGGCGGCACGGGTGGCCGTGGCCCTGCTGGAGGCGGTCGCGCATGGCCCGGCCGGCACGCGGGTGCTGACGTCCGGGGAGATGAACCGGCCCTGACGCCCCGGCCCCCATGCCCTGGGGCGCTCTGGGTTGAGGGTGTTTTTTGCCTCCAGCCCTTGCCAATGTTGAATACCACGCTACAAAATCAGGAGCATCATGAGCACTGACCCCGTCTCCCTGCCGAACCTGGGTCTGGCCGGCAAGGTGTGCCTGGTGACCGGCGGCGCCCAGGGCATCGGCGCGGCCTGCGCACGCCGGCTGGCGCGCGAGGGCGCGCCCGTGGTGCTGCTGGACGTGGACGACGCGCGCGGCCAGGCGCTGGCCGACGAACTCGGCGCGCTCTACCTGCACACCGACGTGGGCGACAAGGCCCAGGTCGACGCCGCCGTGGCTCAGGCCCTGCACCGGCACGGCCGCATCGACGTGCTGGTCAACAACGCCGGCATCTTCAAGGCCTGTGACTTCCTGGACATCACCGAGGCCGACTTCGACGCCGTGCTGCGCGTCAACCTCAAGGGCGCGTTCCTCATGGGGCAGGCGGTGGCACGCGCCATGGTCGCCGGCGCAGGCGGCAGCATCGTCAACATGAGCTCGGTCAACGGGGTGCTGGCCATCCCCAGCATCGCCAGCTACAACGTGAGCAAAGGCGGCATCAACCAGCTCACGCGGGCCATGGCCCTGGCTCTGGCCGACCGCGGCGTGCGTGTGAACGCGGTGGCGCCCGGCACCATCGCCACCGAGCTCGCGGCCCAGGCCGTGCTGACCAGCGCCGAGGCCCGGGGCCGCATCCTCAGCCGTACCCCGCTCAAGCGCCTGGGCCAGCCCGAGGAGGTGGCCGAGGTCGTGGCCTTCCTGGCCAGCGACGCGGCCAGCTACATGACCGGCGAGATCGTGGCCGTGGACGGCGGCCGGCTGGCGCTCAACTACACCGTGCCGCTCTGACCCGGGCAGCCGGCAGCACCGGCAGCCAGCACCCTGGCAGATGGCCCGCAGCGGGCGCCACCCGGGCCCTGGGGCAGGCCCACGGGACAGCACGGGATCGGAAAACCATGGGGGCGCCGGGCATGCACCACCCCTTGTTATCGGCCGCGCGCCCACGTTCTGAATGCGCAATGCACCGAATGGTCTCCACCCCGCCCGCCGCCTACAGTGATGGAGTCACGGGCTTGGGGCACTTGCCCGTGATTTGCTGGGCGGGCGCAACACGCCCAGCTTTTTTTTGCCTGTGGTGTCCGTAGAGCCCACGGACCCACACCCTCCCGCTGCAGCCCGCCCCTGCGTGCGGCGGGTGACGAAGCCACGTGGTGCCGTCCAGGCGCGGCGCCAGGCCGCTCCCTGGCGGCTCAGGCGCCACCGTCCACGGCCGCCGGGCCGAGCCGCTGCAGGGCCTCGTCGATCAGCGTGTGCAAGGCCTGCACCTGCGCCGGGCCCAGCGCCTGGTTCAGCGCCTCCTGGGCGACACGCCAGTGGCGCTGCGCCTCGGCGCGCTTGGCCAGGCCGGCCGCGGTGGCCCGCACCTGGCGGCTGCGTGCGTCCGCGCCGGGCTCCAGCACCAGCAGGCCGGCCGCCACCAGGGGCCGCAGGTTGCGCGACAGCGTGGAGGCCTCGACCCGCATGCGCGCCGCCAGGTCGACCGGGCGGATCGGGCCGAGCTGGACCACGTGCGACAGCAGCGAATACTGCGTGCCCTTGAGCCCGGTCTTGCCGACCTCGGCGTCGTAGTGCTGCGCCACGCGGCGCATCAGCTGGCGCAGCTTGAGGTTGGTGCAGCCCTGCGGTCGCGCCGGGGTCGTGGAGGTGACAGGCATGGCTTGAATGATGTAGATACAATGATTGTAGATGCAACCTTTAGGAGCCACAAGATGAGCACAGCCACCCCCACCGCCCCCACGACCGAGGACACCACCGCCCAGTGGCTGGCGCAGGAGCAGGCGGTGCGCGCGGCCATGCGGGCCGGCGGTGGCCAGGCCGGCGTGGCGCGGCCCGAGCAGGTGGCCAGCCTGAGCGGCCTGGCGCTGATGCAGGCCATGCTGCGCGGCGGGCTGCCCTACCCGCACATCTGCGACACGCTGGACTTCATCCTGGTCGAGGCCGGCGAAGGCCACGCGGTGTTCCAGGGCACACCACGGCTCGGCCACCTCAACCCCATGGGCACGGTGCACGGCGGCTGGTACGCCACACTGCTGGACTCGGCCGTGGGCTGTGCGGTGCACACCACGCTGCCGCCGGGGCGCGGCTACACCACGGCCGAACTCAGCGTGAACCTGGTGCGCGGCGCGCGCCTGCAGGCCGGCCCACTGCGCGCCGAAGGCCGGGTGCTGCACAGCGGGCGACAGCTCGCCACGGCCGAGGGCCGGCTCTACGGCCCCGACGGCAAGCTCTACGCCCACGCCACCACCACCTGCCTGGTGTTTGAGGTACCCTCGCGCCCATGAGACTCCTCCACACCATGCTGCGCGTGGGCGACCTGCAGCGCGCCATCGGCTTCTACACCCAGGTGCTGGGCATGACCCTGCTGCGCACCTCGGAAAACCCGCAGCACCAGTACTCGCTGGCCTTCCTGGGCTTTGGCCCCAACCCCGAGCACGCCGAGCTGGAACTCACCTACAACTGGGGCGTGGACCGCTATGAGCTGGGCACAGCCTATGGCCACATCGCCATCGGCGTGCCCGACGCCTACGCCGCGGTGGAGAAGATCAAGGCGGCCGGCGGCAACGTCACGCGCGAGGCCGGCCCGGTGGCCGGCGGCACCACCGTGATCGCCTTCGTGACCGACCCCGACGGCTACAAGATCGAGCTGATCCAGCGCGCCGAAGGCCAGGGCGGTCAGGGCCTGCGCTGACCGGCCCGCGAGCGCTGCCGCACCCGCCCGGGCCCGGCCACCTGCCCCTTCAACAGCCGAGCTGCTGCGCGAGGTCGTGCAGGTCGCGCGCATGCAGGTCGTTGCCAGCCTGCGGCGACACGTCCTTGGGCCGGCCAGCCCCGAACTCCAGCGGCCGTTCGATGTAGGCGGTGCGCAGGCCACAGGCGCGCGCGGCGGCCAGGTCATCGTGGTGCGCGGCCGCCAGCATCACCTGGGCCGGCGCCACCTCGAACACGTCGGCCACCCCCAGGTAGGCGGCCGGGTCGGGTTTGTAGGCGCGGAACACCTCGGCCGAGAGGATGCAGTCCCAGGGCAGGCCCGCGTGCTTGGCCATGGCCGTGAGCAGGCCCAGGTTGCCGTTGGACAGGCTGCAGACCGTGTGGTGCTG
>CAZKDU010000027.1:0-7968 GCA_964551485.1 uncultured Burkholderiaceae bacterium | reverse complement strand
GTGAGCCCGTCCACGCTGTCGGGCCAGGCCTGCAGGCGGTGCCAGGCGCGGTTCAGGTGCTGGCGCCGGGCCTCGTCCCAGTGGCCCAGGCCGAAGCGTGGCAGCAGCTCGTCCAGGATCATGCGGTGCAGCCTGTCCAGGCGGGTCCAGCCCAGCTCCCCCGAGCGCACGCGCTGCATGGCCGGCTGGTAGCCCGCGCGCCAGGCCAGCGCCAGCGCGTTCGCATCCACCTGTGGGGCCAGCGCCTGCAGCTCGCGCACCAGGCTGCCATGCCAGTCCACCACGGTGCCGAACACATCGAAGGCGATCACCTTCAGCTCACCTGCCAGCCTGGATGTGGATGTCATGGGCACTCCTGGAAAAACAGTCGCCGCGGCGACCTTGTTGCACCCCGATTGTGCGGCCAGCACGCGGGCCTGGGCTACAGTCATCGCATGGCCCCTGCCCCCGACGCTCCCTTGCCCGACGACGCGGCCTGGGCCGCGCTGCGCGTGCGCGACCCCGAGCCGCTGCTGGCCCGCACCCGCGCCGAGTGGGGTGGCACGCAAGACCTCTGGGTGTTCGGCTACGCCTCGCTGATCTGGCGGCCCGACTTCGACTTCACCGAGCGCCGCGCCGCGCGTGTGCACGGCTGGCACCGCTCGCTCAGCATGTGGAGCCGCGTCAACCGCGGCACGCCGGAGTGCCCAGGCCTGGTATTCGCCCTGCTCTCGGGCGGCAGCTGCCAGGGCATGGTGTTCCGCGTGCCGCAGGCCCAGGCCGTGGCCACGCTGGAGCGCCTGTGGGCACGCGAAATGCCCACCGGCGTGTACGACCCGCGCTGGCTGCACTGCCACACGGCGCACGGCCCGCTGCGGGCACTGGCCTTCACGCTGTCGCGCCACAGCCCCAACTACACCGGCGCCCTCAGCCCCGAGCAGTACCGCCAGGTGTTCACCCGCTCCAGCGGGCGCTACGGCAGCACTCTGGACTATGCGCGCCAAACGCTGGAGAGCCTGCACGCACACGGCATCGCCGACCCGGCGCTGCAGCGCCTGCTGCGCCAGGCCGGCTGAGCACCCCGGCCCGGCCGGGCGGCGTCAGCGGGCCCAGCGCGCGGCCAGCAGCGCCTCGGCGCGCGCCAGGTCGGCCACGGTGTCGATGTCGGTGATGCAGCCCAGGTCGTCCACCGGCCACTCGCACAGGCCCCGGCCGCGCAGCACCGCGGCCGCGCCCTGCGGGCCGCTGAGTGCCATCAGCGCCGGGCCACACTCCCGCGCAAAGCGCACCGGGTGACCGCGCTGGCCCTGGCACAGCGGCAGCATCACGCCCTGGCCCTCGCCCCAGGGTGCCTCGGCCAGGCGGCGCAGGGTCTGCGGCTGCACCAGCGGCAAGTCGCCGGGCAGCACCAGCCAGCCCGGCGCACCGGCCGTGGCGCGCACCCCGGCGGCGATCGAGTCGCCCATGCCCGGGCGCATGGCATCGGGCTGCACCACGTGGTGGCGCAGCCCACTGGCCTGCACCGCGGCCAGGGTGTGGTCGATCACGCGGCGCCCACCCAGCGGTGCCACCAGCTGGTGGGTGGCACCGCCCGAGGCGGCTTAGCGTTCACCCCGGCCCGCGGCCAGCAGGATCAGCACCGGCAGCGCCGGGTCGTCGGGGAACAGCGCCGGGGAGGCCGGGCCATGGAAATCGATGCGGGGCGAGGTGGGTGGAGAGGGGGTGTGCATGGTCGGTGCGTGGGCCTGCGGCCCCGGCCGGGCCAGGGGCGCATTCTCATTCTTATACTCGGCAGTATGTCAGAGCCCCTGCCCCCCTTGTCCACGGCCATCGCCGACCTGCGCAAGAGCTACGAACGTGCCGAGCTCAGCGAGGACGCCTCGCACGCCGACCCGATGCAGCAGTTCGACCAGTGGCTGCGCGAGGCCGTGGCCGCCGCCGTGCCCGAGCCCAACGCCATGACCCTGGCCACCGTGGGCCCGGACCTGCGGCCCAGCACCCGGGTGGTGCTGGTCAAGGGCTACGACGCGCGCGGCCTGGTCTGGTACACCAACTACGACTCGCGCAAGGGCCGCGAACTCGCTGGCAACCCCTGGGCCGCCCTGCAGTTCCACTGGGTCGAGCTGGAGCGCGTGGTGCGCATCGAGGGCCGGGTCGAGCCGGTCAGCGCCGAGGAGAGCGACGCCTACTTCCACAGCCGGCCGCTGGACTCGCGCATCGGCGCCTGGGCCTCGCCGCAGTCGCAGGTGATCCCTGGGCGCTCGCTGCTGGTGACCAACGCCGCCCGCTACGCCGCCCAGTTCCTGCTGCAGCCGCCGCGCCCGCCGCACTGGGGCGGCTACCGCCTGCAGCCCGATGAATGGCAGTTCTGGCAGGGCCGCAGGAGCCGCCTGCACGACCGCCTGCGCTACCGCCTGCAGCCCGACGGCGGCTGGCGGCGCGAACGCCTCGCACCCTGAGCCCTGAGCCCTGAGCCCTGAGCCCTGAGCCCTGAGCACGGGCGCACCCAGCACCCGATTCGGAACCAGACTCGGCACCGGGTTCAGCGCGGCAGCAGCGCCAGCACCCCGGACACCGTGGCCAGGGCCAGCACGGTGGACACCGCCACGCTGGCCGTGACCAGTTCCTCGGCCACCCGGTAGCGCTGCGAGAACAGGAACACATTGGCGCCCACGGGCAGCGAGGCTGCGACCACCATCACCATCAGCGGCATGCCGCCCAGGCCCAGGGCCCAGCCGCTGGCGGCCAGCAGCAGCGGGTGAACCATGTTCTTGACCAGCGACAGCCCGAGCGCGGCGCGCCAGTGCTCGCCCACCGGCGTGGTGGCCAGGGTCACACCCACCAGCACCAGGGCCAGTGGGCCGAAGGCATTGCCCAGCAGCTGCAGCGGCCGGTCCACCACCTCGGGCAGCACCAGGCCGGTCTGGGCGAACAGCAGCCCGGCCAGGATGGGCAGCGGGATCGGGTGGATGACGGTGTTGCGCACCGCCAGCGCCACCGTGCGCCACAGCGGCACCGGGGCCTGGTCGCGGCCGGCCTCGCGCAGCGTGGCCAGCTCCAGCACCACGGTGGCCACCGAGAGCAGGATCAGCGCGTGCAGCGAGATCAGCGTGAACAGCATCACCAGGCCGGCCTCGCCATAGGCCAGGCCGACCAGCGGGATGCCGATCATCACGGTGTTGCTGAAGATGCCGGTCAGCGCCACCACCACACCGCGCCGCGACAGGCCCTGCCAGGCCAGCACGCCCGCGAAGATCAGGCCGGCCACCGCGAAGTACAGGGCCACCGGCTGGAAGTCCAGGGTCTGCACATGGACCCGGCCCATGGTGCGGAACAGCAGCGCCGGCGCCAGCACCATGAACACCAGGTTGGACAGGTCCCGGACCGCCTCGGCCCGGATCCAGCGGGCCCGCGAGGCGATGAAGCCGATGGCGATCAGCAGCACGACCGGCACCAGCGACGAGACAACGGGGTGGTTCATGGCAGCGGCCATTGTGCCGCGCTGGGGCTGGCGGTGTCGATGGGCACGGCCTGCCGGCCAGGACCGCCCCCGGTCGGAACCGGGGGCCAGGGCCTGTGCCTAGAAGTCCACGCGCAGGCCCAGCTTGAGGCTGCGCCCGGGCAGCGGCACGCGCCCCGGCGCGGTCTGCGTGAGGATGGAGCTGGCCGCGTACGCCAGGCGGTTGCCCAGGTTGTCCAGGCGCGCGTACCACAGCAGCTGGCTGGGCCCGGCCTTCACGCGGTAGGTGAGCGCGGCGTTCCACAGCGTGTGGCCGGGAGTGACCAGCTGGCCGGCCGGCACACGCCGCTGCGCCATGGCGTGGCCCGCGCCCAGGCGCCAGCCCCAGGCGCCCTGGGCCCAGGCCAGGGTGGCACCGAGGCGCGCCGGCGCGATGCGCGGCAGCGGCTCGCCGCTGTCCAGGTTGGTGGCGCGCACCAGGTCGGCACGCCACTCCAGGTCCAGCGTGGACGGGCCGCCCCACAGGCGCTGGTTGCCGCTGGCCTCGACCCCGGCAAAGCGCGCGCGCACCTGGCGGTAGGCGTACTCGGGCAGCAGCTCGGCGCTGCAGCCGGACTCGACCGAGTGGCCGTCGCCGCAGTCGCTGGCGTTGGCATGGCCGGCGCTGTCGCGGGCCTGGCCCGTGGCCTCCAGCGACAGGTAGTTGCGGAAGCGGTGCACAAAGGCCCCCAGCGCCAGGTGGTCGGGCCCCTGCTGCCATTTCAGGCCCAGGTCCAGGTTCAGCGAGCGCTCCTTGCCGAGCCCGGTGTCGCCCAGCTCGTAGGTGCCGGTGGCGGCGTGCGGGCCGTTGGCGAACAGCTCGTAGTCCTTGGGCGCGCGCTCGGTGTAGGCCAGGTTGGCGTTGGCCTGCCACGCCGGCCCCAGGCGCAGCAGCGCCCCCAGGGCGTGGCTGACCGGGGTGAAACGGCGCTCGCCCACGGCGAAGCGCGGCGTGTCGGGGCTGCCGTCGGAGCCCACGCGCACCCGCTCCACCCGCGAGCCGAAGCTCAGCCGGCCCCAGGGCAGGCCCAGCTCCTCATGGGCAAACAGCGCCCACTGGCGGGTGCGGCTGGGCGGGGCAAAGGCCTCGTCCCCCACGGCCGAGAAGCGCCCGCTCTCGGCCTGCAGCCCGACCACGCCTTCGAGCGCGCCCAGGCGCGCCTGGCGGGCCTCCAGGCGCAGCTCGCTGCCGCGCTGGCCAAAGGTGGTCTTGGGCTCGCCCGCGTCGAACTCGGTGTGCTGGTAGCGGCTGTGGCTGAACTGGCCCTTGAGCGCGCTGAACCAGCCACCCAGGTCACGCAGTTCGCCCTCCAGCGCCAGGCGCTCGCTGTGCAGGCGGATGCGGGCCTCGTCCTCGGCCACGGTGCCGTACCCGCTCTGGTGGCTGGCCAGCGAAGCGCCCAGGTGGCCACGGTCGAAGAACAGCGTGCCGCCCACGGCGCCGCCCTGGCTGGCGCCGGCCGAGTTGCACAGGCGCTGGCGCTGCGTGGTCACGCCGCCCTGGCTGCAGGCCAGGGCCAGCGGCACCCGCAGGTCGGCACTGCGGCGGTCGAAGGCGTCCACATGCAGGGCGTAGCGGTCGTTGCCTGTCTCCAGCACGGCGGCGGCGCTGCGCTCGCGGTTGCCCGTGGCCAGGCCCAGATCGGCCCGGCCGCTGACGCCGCCGGCGGCGTCGAACAGCGGTGCGCGCGGGATGCGGCCGTCGATCACGTTGACCACACCGCCCACGGCGCCGCCGCCGTACTGCAGGGCGGCCGGGCCGCGCAGCACCTCGATGCGCTCCATGGTCAGCGGGTCGGCCGCCACCGCATGGTCGTAGCTCAGGCCCGAGGCGTCGCTCAGGCCCGTGCCGTTGGCCAGCAGGCGGATGCGGTCGCCGTCCAGGCCGCGGATGATGGGGCGGCTGGCGTTCGGTCCAAAGTAGGTGCTGCTGACGCCGGGCGCGCCGTCCAGGGTCTGGCCCAGCGTGCCCTGGCCGCGCAGCAGCAGGCCGGTGCCCGAGAACTGCTGGGCCGGCACGGCCAGCGCATCGCGGCCCAGCGGGTTGCCGGTGACGGTGACCTCGCCCAGGCTGGCCGCACGGCCAGCCGTGGGTTCAGCCACAGGGCCGGCCGGTGTGGCCGGTGGCCCGGACGGTGGGGTGGAAGGGGCAGCCGGCTGAGGTTCGACGGCAGCGGCACCGGTCGGGCTGGACTGGGCCCAGGCCAGCGGGCCACACAGGCCCAGCAAGGCAGCGCCCAGGGCGCTGCGGGAAAACACAGGATTCATGGCAGGTTCGCAAGATCGGATGGACCATGCCGGCGGCAGCGCCCCGGTGGGCGCGGCCGCTGGCGGCTCAAGGGAGATCAGCGAACCGGGGGTGGGCCGCGCGCGTCGAACAGCGCCGCCCAGCGCACCAGCGCCGCGCCGGCCTGGGTCGCCAGCACGGCCTGCGGCAGCGCGGCCGTGAACACCAGCAGCGGCGGGGCGGTCAGGCCATCGCCATGGCTGAGCGCGTCGTAGAGCTGACAGTCCGCGCCCGGGGCGTGGCCCAGGAACAGCGCAGCCCAGCCGGTGGGGCGGGGGGGGTCGTCGGCCTGGTCGTGGGTGGCCTCGGCCTCATCGGGGGCCGTTGTCCCGCCCGCAAGGAGGGCCAGGCCGGCCGGTGTGGCCAGTGCCGGCGTGTCGGCCGCGACCACCCGGGCCGGCGCACCCGCATGCCCGAGGCCATGCACGCTGCGGTGCAGCAGCCCCAGGGTCTGCGCACCGAGCAGGCAGCCCAGCACCCACCAGAGCAGCCAGCGCCCGGCGGCGTGGGGCAGGCAGTGGGTGGGCGAACGCCAGGGGGTCATGGGCCGGAGGATGCAGAGAGCGGGCTGAGTGGGCGCGGAGGCGGCTCAGTCCTTCACGCGTGCGGCGAAGGTCTGGCGGAATTTTTCCACCTTGGGGCCAACCACGAAGGCGCAGTAGCCCTGGCCCGGGTGCTTGGCGAAGTAGTCCTGGTGGTAGTCCTCGGCCGGGCTGTAGTGGCTCAGGGGCAGCACCTCGGTGACGATGGGCCGGCCGAACAGCTGGCCCTGGTTGATCTGGCGCACCACGGTCTCGGCCTCCTGCTGCTGCTCGGGCGTGGTGGTGTAGATGCCGCTGCGGTACTGGGTGCCGACGTCGTTGCCCTGGCGGTTCAGGGTGGTCGGGTCGTGCACGGCGAAGAAGATCTCGAGGATCTCGGTCAGCGTGATCTGGGCCGGGTCCCAGGTCAGCTTGACGACCTCGGCGTGACCGGTGCTGCCGCTGCAGACCTGTTCATAGGTGGGCTGCAGCACATGGCCGTTGCAATAGCCGCTTTCCACGTCGGTGATGCCGCGCACACGGTCGAACACCGCCTCTGTGCACCAGAAGCAGCCACCCCCCAGGGCCACGGTTTCGCTTGTCATCTACTTGACCTCTCGCCAGCAGGCGTCTGTTTACACTCGCGCGGATCCAACGCGAGCCAATGCAGGAATTGTCCATGAAAGCCAAGTTCAATTGGGAAGACCCCTTTTTGCTGTCGCAGCAGCTCAGCGGCGACGAGCGTGCCGTGGCCGAGGCCGCCCACGCCTTCTGCCAGGAGAAGCTGCAGACCCGGGTGCTGCTGGCGGCGCGCCATGAGCAGTTCGACCGCGCCATCATGAACGAGTTTGGCGCCATGGGCTTCCTGGGCGCCACCATCGAGGGCTACGGCTGCGCCGGCCTGAACCACGTCTGCTACGGCCTGGTGGCGCGCGAGGTGGAACGTGTGGACAGCGGCTACCGCAGCGCCATGAGCGTGCAGAGCAGCCTGGTCATGCACCCCATCCACGCCTACGGCAGCGAGGCCCAGCGCCAGAAGTACCTGCCCCGGCTCGCCAGCGGCGAGTGGGTCGGCTGCTTCGGCCTGACCGAGCCCAACCACGGCAGCGACCCGGGCAGCATGCTCACGCGCGCGCGGCCGGTGGACGGCGGCTACCTGCTCAGCGGCAGCAAGATGTGGATCACCAACAGCCCGATCGCCGACGTGTTCGTGGTCTGGGCCAAGCTTGAGGACGCGAACGGCCAAGTCGGCGGGCAGGAGAGCATCCACGGGTTCATCCTCGACAAGGGCATGAAGGGCCTGAGCGCGCCCAAGATCGAGGGCAAGATGAGCCTGCGCGCCAGCACCACCGGCGAGATCGTGATGGACGGGGTGTTCGTGCCCGAGGAGCAGCTGCTGCCCCACGTGAACGGGCTCAAGGGCCCGTTCGGCTGCCTCAACAAGGCGCGCTACGGCATCGCCTGGGGCGCCCTGGGCGCGGCCGAGTTCTGCTGGCACGCGGCGCGCCAGTACACGCTGGACCGCGTGCAGTTCGGCCGGCCGCTGGCGGCCAACCAGCTGATCCAGAAGAAGCTGGCCGACATGCAGACCGAGATCACGCTGGGCCTGCAGGGCTGCCTGCGGCTGGGGCGCATGAAGGACGAGGGCACCGCCGCGGTCGAGATCACCTCGATCCTGAAGC
>CAZKDU010000026.1:0-12929 GCA_964551485.1 uncultured Burkholderiaceae bacterium | reverse complement strand
ACCACCGCCACAGCTGCATCGGCGCGCGCGCCGGCTTCGGCGACCTGCTGATCGGCGCCGGTGCGCTGATGTGCGAGGCCAACGGCTTCGACCCGGGCAAGGAAACCCATCTGCGCGACCAGATGGTGGAGCTGATCAAGATCACCGAGGGCTTTTACGCCTGCGGTGTGGCCGCCAGCGTTTACGGCAAGCCCGACCCGTGGAGCAAAACCTACATGCCCGACCCGGTGTTCGCCAACATCGGCAAGCTGCTGATGGCCAACCAAATCTACGAGATGCACCGCATCGCCCACTACGTCAGCGGCGGGCTCATCGTCACCCTGCCCGGCCCGGACGAAGACCACAACCCCGAGACCGCCGCGCGGCTGGCCGAGGTGCTCCAGGCCAGCCCGGACATCCCCTACGACAAGCGCATCCAGACCGCGCGCTTCATCGAGGACCTGACCGCCGGCTACCAGGGCGGCTGGTACAGCGTGATCAGCCTGCACGGCGGCGGCTCGCCGGCGGCCATGAAGCAGGAGATCTACCGCAACTATCCTATCGGCTCCAAGGTGGAGCTGGTCGAGCGCATCCTGGAACGCGGCGTGGCGGCCGACGGCTCGCCCGCCGCCGCGCCACACGACCCGGCCCGCGCCATCACCCAGAACCGCCAGCCCGGCAAATGCTGCGACATGGGCTGCAGCACACCCGGCCAGCCCGTGATGGTGGACCTGCCCACGGTGGAAGCCACCCTGCCCTCCCGCCAAACCCCCTGAGCAGCGCCCGCGGGCTCACAGCCCGTCCAGCCGGGCCAGGGTGTGCTGCGCCTGGGTGCGGATCGCATCGCGTTCCGCGGGGCTCAGCCGCTGCAGGTTCTTCACCATCAGGGCGGTGCGCGGGTTGGCCGCAAGATCGGCCTCGTGGCGGTCCAGGAAGTGCCAGTACAGCGTGGTGAATGGGCAGGCCTCGGCCCCCACCCGCTGGCCGGGTGTGTAGCGGCAGCCGTCGCAGTAGTTGCTCATGCGTTGGATGTAGGCCCCGCTGGCGGCGTAGGGTTTGGAGGTGAAGCGCCCGCCATTGGCAAACAGCGCCATGCCGGCCACGTTGGGCAGCTCCACCCATTCCACCGCGTCCACATAGACCGCGTGGTACCAGTGCGCAACCTCGCGGGGGGCGATCTCCGCAATCAAGGCAAACAGGCCCGTCACCATCAGCCGCTGAATGTGGTGGGCGTGGCCGTGTGCCAGCGTCTGCTGCACCACGTGGCGGGCACAATTCATGCCCGTGTCGCCGGTCCAGTACCAGCGCGGCAGCGGCCGCTGGTGCTGGTAGTGGTTGGCGTCCTGCAAGCCTGGCATCTCCAGCCAGTACACCCCACGGATGAACTCGCGCCAGCCGATCACCTGGCGCACAAAACCTTCCACACTGGCCAGCGGCAGGCGGCGCTCGTGCCAGGCCGACACCGCAGCGTCGACCACCGTGCGTGCATCGATCAGCTTGAGGTTCATCGCTGCGGCCAGGCGCGCGTGGTACAGCCAGGGCTGGCCGGTCCACATCGCGTCCTGGTAACGGCCAAACAACTCCAGCCGGTGGGCAATGAAGTCGTCCAGCGCCTGCCGCGCCTGCTCGGGGGTCACCGGCCAGTCGAAGGTGTCCAGTGTCCCCGGGTTGTCGGGGCAATGGCGCTGCACCGCCGCCAGCACCTCGCGGGTGATCGCATCGGGCACAAAAGCCACGGGCGCGGGCAGCAGGCCAGGGCCGCGCGCGCCAAAGCTGCCACGGTTGTCGCTGTCGAAGTTCCAGCGACCGCCGGCCGGCTCCGTCCCCTCCATCAGAATGCCTTCGCGCTGGCGCACCCAGCGGTAGAAGAACTCCATGCGCCAGCCCTTGTCACGCCGCGCCCACTGCCCAAACTCGGCCCGGCTGACGATGAAATGCCGGTCGGGACGCAGCTCCAGCGCCATGCCCAGCCGCTGCGCCAACGCGCGAATGGCCTGCTCGATGCCCCATTCACCCGGCTCCACCAGCACCAGCCGCTGCGAGCCATGCCGCTGCAGCCAGAGGCCGATCAGCTCGATCAGCCCCCCTTGCGGTGTCGCGTCGAGGGTGTGGTGATCCAGCGGCCAGCCCTGCGCGCGCAGCCAGGCGGCGTGGTGGCGCATGGCGCTCAGGAACAGTGCCGTGCGGGCCTTGTGGCTCCACACGCGCTGGTTCTCGCCCAGGGCCTCGACCATCAGCAGCCGGTCCTGCGCCGGGTCAAAGCCGTCCAGCGCGGCCGAGTCGCGCGCGAGCTGGTCGCCGAGGATCAGCACCGTGTGGCGCACGCGCACAGGGGTCGTGGCGTTCATAGCGGCATGGCCCCGCCCTTGCCGCGCCGGCAGGCGTCCGAGCAGTACTTCACCTGCTCCCAGTTCTTGGCCCAGGCCTTGCGCCAGGTCATGGCCCGGCCGCACACGGCGCAGGGCTTGCTGGGCAGGTGGCTCTTGTTGCCGGCAAAGCCGGCGCGTGGGAGGCGCTCACCCATGGTCAAAACTCCAGGCCCATCTGTGTGCCCAGCCCGGACTCGGCCGGCGTGTCCGAGGCAGAGGCCAGGGGCGCGTGGCGCGGCCGCTGCCCGGTCTGGCGCATGCCGCTCTTGCGGCTGCCGTGGCGCTCCATCACCTGAGCGGCCTCGCGCCGGACCTCTTCGCGATGGCGAAACGCGGCCATGCGCTCACGCGCCCGTCGCACACCTTCGGTGAAATCGACCACCGGTTGCGGGTAATCGATGCCGATGCGGCAGCCATGGCGAGACTGCAGCGACAGCGGCAGCCGCCAGGGCTCGAAAATCCATTCGGTGGGCACGGCTGCCAGCTCGGGCAGCCAGCGGCGCACGAAGTGGCCATCGGGGTCGTGGTCGCGCGCCTGCTTGATGGGGTTGTAGATGCGCAAGGTGTTGATGCCCGTGGTGCCCGACTGCATCTGCATCTGCGAGTAGTGGATGCCGGGTTCATAGTCGACAAAAGCGCGCGCCAGGTGCAACGCCGGCTCGCGCCAGTGCAGCCACAGCGGGTAGGCGGCAAAGCTCACCAGCATGGAGCGCATGCGGAAGTTGAGCCAGCCGGTCGCCAACAGCATGCGCATGCAGGCGTCCACCATCGGGTAGCCGGTGTGGCCGCTGCACCAGCGCTCGAACCGCTCGCGATTGAAATGCGGTTCGCGCAGGCCGTCGAAGGCGCGCACCATGTTCTCGAACTCGATCGCGGGCTCGGACTCCAGCTTCTGCATGAAGTGGCAGTGCCAGTACAGGCGGCCCTCGAAGCTGCGCAGCGACGCCAGCCACTCGCGCCGCTCGTCACTGGCGGGCTGGGCCTGCAGCATGGCACGGCGCTGGTTCAGCTCGGCCACCGTTTCGCGCAGGCTGAGCACGCCCTGGGCCAGGTAGGGGGAGAGGCGCGAGCAGGCGGCCTCGCCTTCCAGCGGGCTGGACATGGCACGCTGGTAAGGCCGGCCCCGCACCCACAAAAAGGTCTGCAGTGCCTGCTCGGCCTCGGCCCGTCCGCCGCGCTGGCGCAGCACCGGGTCAGCGGCCAGGTCAAAGCTCCCTGGCAAAGCCAGTGCCACGGGGTCGAGTACCGGGGGTGGTGGCAACCGGTCTGGCGCGGGAACGGGGGCCACGCGGTTGCGTGCGTCCCAGCGCCGGGCCCAGCCGTTTCGGTGTTTCAGCCGGCGCACCACGCCGTCCTGGGTGTACTCGGTCCAGGCCACACCGCGGTCGCTGCACCAGCGCGCCACGGCCTGGTCACGGGCAAAGGTGGCGCCGTTGCCGGTTTCCTGGTGGCTGTGCAGGTGGGTGAAGCGCCACTGGCGCCACAGGGCCTCCAGCACCGCCACCGCCTCGCCGGACAGCACCCAGAGCCGGTTGCCACGCGAGCGCAGGGCAGTGTCCAGGTCGTCCAGGCACTCCTGGACAAAACCGCGCTGCGCAGCCGAGCAGTCGGGCGCACCGTGCACTGCGGGCTCACGCACATACAGGGCCAGCAGCGCCTCGGCCTGGCAGGCCGCCCGGAGCGCCGCGTGGTCGTGCACCCGCAAATCGCGCTTGAACCAGACCAGGTGGGTGGTGTGCATCTTGGTCAACAGCCCTCAAGCCCTCAACGCGCTGGCAGCAGGCGCAGCAGCTGACCGTTGGGGTGGTCGGTCAGCACGTACAACCAGCCGTCCGGGCCCTGGCGCACGTCACGGATGCGCTGGCCCAGATCGCTCAACAGCCGGGTTTCGCGCAACACCCGGCCCTGGAACGGCCGCTCCAGCTCGATGCGGTCCAGAAACCCGAACTTCAGCGAGCCCACGAACAGATTGCCCTTCATGGCCGGGCCGTAGCGGTCGCTGCTCAGGAAGGCCATGCCCGAGGGCGCGATCGACGGCGTCCAGTGGTGCAGCGGCGGCTCCATGCCGTCCTTGGCCTGCAGGCCCTCGCCGATCGGGCCGCCGCCGTACTGCTCACCATGGGTGACGACGGGCCAGCCGTGGTTGCGTCCGGGCAGGGGCAGGTTGATCTCGTCGCCGCCCTGGGGGCCGTGTTCGACCGTCCAGTAGCGGCCGTCGGGTGCAAACGTGGCGCCCTGCGGGTTGCGGTGGCCGTAGCTCCAGATCTCGGGCAACGCTGCAGCCCTGCCGACAAAGGGATTGTCGGCGGGCACCGTGCCGTCCTTGTGCAGGCGCACGGTCTTGCCGAGGTGGTTGTCCAGCGCCTGGGCGTCCTGCATGCGGCTGTAGCGCTCGCCCAGGGTCAGCAGCAGGGTGCCGTCACGGGCCTCGGCAATGCGGCAGCCAAAATGGGCGCTGCTGGCCACCTTGGGCTGTTGGCTGAAAATCACTTTCACGTCTTCGAGCCGCGTGCGGTCGGGTGCGAGCCGGGCCCGCGCCAATGCCGTGCCGTTGCCGCTGCCGGTTGCCGCCGGCTCACTGAAGCAGAAGTAGAGCGTGGCGTTGCGCGCGAAGCCGCTGTCGGTCACCACGTCGAGCAGGCCGCCCTGGCCACGCGCCACCACCGGTGGCACACCACCCAGCGGCGCCCCCAGCGAGCCGTCGGCCTCGACCACGCGCAGGCGGCCCGGCCGCTCGCTCACCAGGAAACGCCCCTCGGGCAGGAACGCCACTGCCCAGGGGTGCTGCAGGCCGCGCGCCACCACCTCGGGCCGCAGCACCGGGTCCGGCGCACTGCCCTGGGCTTGGGCTTGGGCTTGGTCAGGGTCGATCATTGCTATCAAAAGCAGAGCGGCATAACCATATCTGGCAAGGGCTGATCGCATGTTCTCCTCTTCCCCAGGACGGCCAGACACAGCCCGGGCAGAGGCCGCCCGACCCAGCCTGGCAGACGGGCCCCTGGGTCAGGCCGAGGTCTTCACCACCACGCGGCCCCGGACCTGGCCCGCCATCAGTTGCTGGGCCTTCGGGATCGCCTGGTCCAGCGGCACTTCGTCGATCATGGACTCCAGCTTGGCCGGATCGAGGTCGCGCGCCAGGCGGTCCCAGGCCTGCTGACGGCGCGCCAGCGGGGCCATGACCGAGTCCACACCGACCAGTGTGACACCGCGCAGGATGAAGGGCATCACCGTGGTCGGCAAGTCCATGCCCTGGGCCAGGCCACAGGCCGCCACGGTGCCGCCATAGCGCGTCTGCGCCAATGCGTTGGCCAGTGTGTGCGAGCCCACGGCATCGACCACACCGGCCCAGCGCTCCTTCTGGAACGGCTTGCCGGGGTTGGAGAGTTCGGCCCGGTCGATCAGGGCGCTGGCGCCCAGGGCCTTGAGGTAGGCGGCTTCACTGGCCTTGCCGGTGGCAGCCACCACCTGGTGGCCGAGCTTGCTCAGCAGGGCCACGGCCACGCTGCCCACACCCCCGGTGGCACCGGTCACCAGCACCTCGCCGTCGCCGGGCTGGACGCCATGCGCCTCCAGCGCCATGACACACAGCATGGCGGTGTAGCCGGCCGTGCCGATGGCCATGGCCTGGCGCGGGGTGAAGGCGGCCGGCAGCCGAACCAGCCAGTCGCCCTTGAGACGTGCCTGCTCGGCCAGGCAGCCCCAGTGGGTCTCGCCCACGCCCCAGCCGTTGTGCACGAAGGCGTCGCCGGCCTTCCAGCCCGGGTGACTGGACTCGATCACCGTGCCGGCGCCGTCAATGCCGGCCACCATGGGCCAGGCGCGCACCACCGGGCTCTTGTTGCAGATGGCCAGACCGTCCTTGAAATTCAGGGTCGAGTAATCGACGCGCACACGCACGTCACCGGCGGGCAGCCGGTCCTCGGCCAGGGTCTGGACGGACGCGCTGAACGCCTCGCCTTTGTCGAGCAGCAATGCCTTGAACATGGGGTCTCCTAGGGTTGGGGGGAAATCAAGGGGGTGAGAAAACGGTGCACTGCGGTGCGCAGGGGCTGGCTGTCGCGCGCCAGCAGGGCACGCAGCACCGCACCCTCCCACCGTGCCCAGAAGTCCTGGGCCAGGGCCCGGGTGTCGCCGGCCACACCATGGCGAGCCAGACAGCCGGCCAGCACCTCGTCCCAGGCGCCCAGGGCCTGCTGCAGGCGCTGGCGGAACTCGTCGTGCAGGCCCGCCACCTCCTGGCCCAGCGCACCAACCAGGCAGCCACGGCGAAAGCCGTGGCGCGCAATGCCGGCCTCGGACTCGGCCAGGAAACCCTCGAAGCAGGCGGTCAGGCTGGTGGCCTCGGATGCAGGGCCGAACCAGCGTGCCAGGCGACGCAGAAAGAACGCCTGGTAGTGCGCCAGCAGGGCGTAGCCGAAGTCGTCCTTGCTCGCAAAGTAGTGATAGAACGAGCCTTTGGGCACCTCGCAGCTCTTGAGCACGGCGTCCACGCCGCAGCCCGCCCACCCCCGCTCCAATACCAGCACCAGGCCTTGATGGATCAGTTTCTGCTTGGTTTTCTCGCGTTGCAAGGCGCGCGCGCCCCGTAAGCTTGTGGGTGCTGCGTCTGGGCGCTGATGGCTTTCAGTGCTGTCCATGGCATGGCAAACAGTTGAGAAAATGGTTTGTCAAATAATTAGACCGGTCGTCTAATTATTTGACGTTATGCTTGTTGTTGTCAAGTTCAGCATGTTTGTATCAAAGCATGCCGAAAAACAAGCAGAATCAAATAGTTGTTCAGGGAAGCTCATTTGGATTCTTATAAAGAAACGGCCTGGTTGAAAGGTCTGTTTGGTGTGTTGACCCTGATCTGTTGTGTGGCGCTGAGTGCACAAACCGTTACCACCACACGACCCGCAGAAGCCGTGGAGACATCGCGTGCGATTGAGCAGACGCTGATGGACAAGCTGGGTTTGGTGCACCAAACCCTGAGCGAGCAAGCTTCCAGCTTGGTCGTCAATGCCATGGGCTTCCTGGGCGTGCCGTACCGCCGTGGCGGCAGCGACGCCGACACCGGTTTCGACTGCAGCGGCTTCGTGCGCGCCATGTACGAGCAGACCGTGGGCCTGGTGCTGCCGCGCCGCGCCAGCCAGCAGGCCGCGGCCACCGTGGTCATCAACCCCAACGAACTCAAGCCGGGCGACCTGGTGTTCTACAACACCATGCGCCGCGCCTTCAGCCATGTGGGCATCTACATTGGCGAAGGCAAGTTCATCCACTCGCCCAGCATTGGCGGTGAGGTGCGCGTCGAGGACATGCGCCAGGCCTACTGGCAGCGCCGCTTCAACGGCGCCCGCCGCGTGCCCACCGACGACGCACCGGCCAGCCCCTGAGCCGCCGCGCCTCACCCCGGACACCGTTCGCCGAGCCCGCCCTGGGCCTCGCTCTCCCCCAGGCCAGGGCCCCGCTGGCAGCACCCCAGCCGGCCAACGCCGCGTGTGCCCTGGCCTCGGCCTGCAGCCCCCCGCCCAGCCGCCGTCTCGGCCCTGGCTTTGCCAGCCATTGGCCGCACCACGTCTTGCTATGGATTTGGTAGCTGCCGAGCAACAGCTGGCAAGGGCTGCAGGCTGTTTTGATCGCCATCGCCGTGGATTTCATGGTATGGTCCGACCATGCCCGCCACCTGCCCCCTGACCCTGCATGCCGCCGCTGCCGCGCTGCTGCTGGCCGCCGGGCTCGGCACCGCTGGCCCGGCCCAGGCCCAGCAGGGCGGCATCCGCCTCGGTCCCGGCGGGCCCGACGAGATCGAGCTGCTGATCCGCCGAAAGACCCAGCCGGCACCCACGCCGGGCCAACCGCGCCCGGCCCCCGAGCAGGACGGCATGGACCTGCTGCTGATGAACCTCGGCCTGTTGAGCCTGCCGCCCGACCTGCGCCTGCCCCAGGGCACGGGCAAGGCCTCGGAACTCGTGGTGGCCGCCATGGCTTATCTGGGCCGCCCCTACACCTGGGGCGGCAGCGAGTGGCACAGCGGCTTCGACTGCAGCGGTTTTGTGCAGGCGCTGCACCGCCAGTCGGCCCAGGTGGTGCTGCCACGCAGCGCGGCCGAGCAGGCCGCCGCCACCGCCCCGGTCGAGCGCGACGAGCTGAACCCGGGCGACCTGGTGTTCTTCAACACCAGCGGGCGCGAGTTCAGCCACGTGGGCATCTACGTGGGCGAGCAGCGCTTCATCCATTCGCCCAACTCGGGCAGCGCCATCCGCCTGGCCGATCTGCGCCAAGATTACTGGAACCAGCGCTTCAACGGCGGGCGCCGCGTCTTCCTGGCCGATGGCCTGCTGCCCAGCGGCGTGCGCCTGGCGGTGCGCAGCGGCCGCGACACGCCCCAAACTCCCTGATCCGCACAACAGCATGCGGGGCTCTTCCTGACCTGCCACGCCTCCGGTACAACTGGACGGCCAGCTGCCGTCGATCAACTCACCAGCCACACGGACACTTTGTCCCTTCTGGCGGGGCCGCCGCAGCGGCAATGCCCGCCGCCCTGCACGCCCCTCGACGCACTGGAGGTGCTCACAATGCAAGACGCTGCCCAAGACAAGGTCATCGCCGGGTCTGTTACGGCGCTGTACAACAGTCACATGGTGCCGTTGATCTTTGCGCCTTATGCAGTCGACCTGGTGGACCGCCTGCTGCTGCACCCGGTGACGCGGCTGCTGGAAATCGCCGCCGGCACCGGTGTGGTCACCCGCGAAATGGCCACCCGGCTGCCAGCGTCGGCGGCCATCACCGCAACCGACCTGAGCCCGCCCATGCTGGCCCAGGCGCAGGCCATCGGCACCGCCCGCCCCGTGGCTTGGCAGCTTGCCGACGCGATGCAGCTGCCGTTTGCCGACGCCAGCTTCGACGCGGTGGTCTGCCAATTCGGCGCGATGTTCTTCCCCGACAAGGCCCAGGCCTATGCGCAGGCGCGCCGCGTGCTGCAACCCGGCGGTCTGTTCCTGTTCAGCGTGTGGGACACACTGGCCGACAACGAGTTCGCGGATGTCGTCACCACCGCGCTGGCCAGCCTGTTTCCGGACGACCCGCCGCGCTTTCTGGCGCGCACGCCGCACGGCCACTGCGACCCGGTGTGCCTCATCAAGGACCTGGCCCAGGCCGGTTTCACCGCGCCGCCCCAGTTCAACGTGGTGACGGCGCGCAGCCGGGCCGCGTCGGCCGCCGAGGTGGCCTTGGCCTACTGCCAGGGCACGCCCTTGCGCCACGAGATCGAGGCCCGCGACGCCACCCAGCTTGCTGAGGCCACCGCGCTGTGCACCGAGGCGCTGGCCCAGCGCTTCGGCCGCGGCACGGTGGACGGCAAGATCCAGGCGCTGGTGGTGGGCGTCACGCGCTGAGCGCGGCCTCAGGCAGGCGGCTTGGCGCTGCCCTGCCCCGCCTGCCGCCGCACCTCGCTGGGCAGCCGGCCCTGCCAGCGCCGGAAGGTGCGGCTGAAGTTGGAGCTGTCTTCAAACCCCAGCTGGGCGGCGATGTCTTCCACCGTGGTACTGGAATGCGTCAGCAACCAGACCGCGCGCTGCTGGCGCACGCCGTCCAGCAGCGCCTGGAAGCGGCTGCCCTCCGATTTGAGGTGGCGCATCAGCGTGCGCTCCGACAGCCCCAAGTCGGCAGCCAGCTCGGACAGCATGGGGTAGCGGCCCTCGGCCTCGTGCAGGATGTCCAGCACCTGGCGGGTCAGCGGCCCGGCGCCCATCTGGCGGGCCAGCTGCTCGCACTGGGCCAGGGCGGTGGCATGGGCCTGCGGGTCGGCGGTGACGCAGGGCAGGTCCAGCGTGGCCTGGTCGAACTCCACCGACAGGCCAGGCTGGTCGAACGCCAGCCGGCCACGGCACAGGCGCGCCAGCCGCTCGCGCCACGGCGGCTCGGGAAAGGGAAAAGCCACGGACGCCGGGTGATGCGGCCGGCCCACCACCGCCTCCATCAGCCGCATCAGCGTGGCGAACACCATGCACAGCACAAACTCGCGCGATTCGCCCAGGTCCACCACCTCGACCAGGCGCATCACACCGCCGCCGGGCTGAGGCTGGTAGTCGTATTGCACCGCGCCGTAGCGCAGGCTGCCGTAGCGGGCCACGGTCAACAGCGCCTGGGCCAGGTGGCGGCTGCTGCCCACCGCGTAACCCAGCGGGCCATGGGCCGACACCTGCACCGAGGCGCCCACCTCCAGGCCCAGCCAGGGGCAGCCGCTGGTGTCCACCGCGGCCTTCACCAGCCGGTTGACCAGCGGCTGGTCGATCACCACGTCGGCACTGGCCAGCTCACCCCAGCCGGGCAGGCCGGCCTGGCGCAGCACCGCCTCCACGTCCACGCCCAGGCCCAGCAGCGTCAGGCACAGCATGCGAGCGTAGGTGGGGTGGACGGCGGGCACGGCCGGGTGGGGGGTGGTGGTCAAGTTAAGGACATCCCAGTGTTTACCCGCGGTTGGCAGCGAATGACGACTGCTTGTCATTATGCGCGGTGGTCAGCGCGCGATGGCCGCCCAACAATGCGGCGCATCTGATCCACGTTCCCAGGAGAACCCCATGCGATTCCTTCCGCGCGCCACCCTTCCACGGAGACTGCCATGAGCACCTTGTCCGCCCCGCCCGCTGCCACCGAATGGCGCGACAAACGCTGGCTCTGGCTGTTCAGCCCGGCCATCCCGCTGGTGTTCACCGGCTCGCTGGTGGCCTACGCCTTCACCGGCCACTGGGCCTGGCTGCTGGCCGCGCCGGCCTTCATCCACCTGGTGGTGCCGGTGCTGGACTGGGCGTTTGGCGAGGACTACAGCAACCCCACCGAAGACGTGGTGGAGACGCTGGACAAGGACCTGTACTACCGCGTGCTGGTCTGGGCCTATGTGCCCTCTCAGCTGGCCGGCACCGTGCTGGGTGCCTGGCTGGCCGCCACCCACGCCCTGCCCTGGTACGCCTACGCCGGGCTGGTGCTGTCGGTGGGGGCCTTCAACGGCGTGGGCATAGGCACCGCGCACGAGCTGGGCCACAAGCGCGAGAAGCTGGACCGCTGGCTGGCCAAGGTCGCGCTGGCGCCCACGATGTACGGCCACTTCTTCGTCGAACACAACCGCGGCCACCACCGTCGCGTGGCCACGCCGGAAGACCCGGCCAGCTCGCGCATGGGCGAAAGCTTCTGGGCCTTTCTGCCGCGCACCGTGGCGGGCAGCCTGCGCTCGGCCTGGGACCTGGAGAAGGGTCGGCTGAACCTGCAGGGCAAATCGGTCTGGAACCTGGGCAACGAGAACCTGCAGGCCTGGGCCATGAGCCTGTTGTTCTTCGGTGGGCTGGTGGCCTGGCTGGGCTGGCCGGTGCTGGTGTTCCTGCTGCTGCAGGGTGTGTACGGCGCCTCCATGCTGGAGGTGGTGAACTACGTCGAGCACTACGGCCTGCTGCGGCAGAAAGACGCCAGCGGCCGCTACGTGCGCTGCCAGCCCGAGCATTCGTGGAACAGCAACCACATCACCGGCAACATCATCCTCTACCACCTGCAGCGCCATTCGGACCACCACGCCCACCCGGCGCGGCGCTACCAGGCCCTGCGCCATTTCCCCGACGCGCCCCAGCTGCCCAGCGGCTACGCGGCCATGATCACCCTGGCCTACTTCCCGCCGCTGTGGTACCGGCTGATGGACCACCGGGTGGTGCGGCATTACCGGGGCGACCTGTCACGCATCAACATGCAGCCCGGCGCCCGGGCCCGGCTGACGGCGCGCTGGCAGGACCGTGCCAAAGCGCCTGTCGCCTGACCCCAGGCGCGCTCAACGCCCGCGCAGCGCGTCAAATGCCCGACAACACCGCATCCAGGGCCGCCACCAGCGCGTCGGCCTGCGCGGCCACGTTGTCCACCGGCCGTCGCAACAGCCGGGCCGGCAAAGGCGCCGCGTAATGGGCCAGCGCGTGCAGGCGTTGGCCGTTGACCAGAACCACCGGGCACAGCACGGTGGGTACCCTGGCGGTGGCATCGGGCACGGCCAGCGGCAGGGTGAGCCGTGTGGCCAGCGCATCCAGCAGCTCGCTCTGGACCACCACGACGAAGGGGATGCCGTGGGCCGCGCTGGTGCTTGGGTTGGGAAAAACGTCGTACTGGGCCACCGGCGCCTCACCAGGGGCGCAGGTCGGCGCCGGGGATGCCTTGGGACTCGGCGCGGGCGTTCTGCGCAGCGATCCAGTCGCTGAACTCGGCCTCAAAGGCTTTTTTGCGTGCCGCGCGGTCGGCCTTGTCGTGCGGGGCCTTCAGGGCCTGGTAATGCTCGGCGGAAAGGATCACGGTGTCGAGCTGGCCGGCCTTCTCGACGAACACCGGTTCGCGTTTGGCCTGGGCGCACAGGCTGCCAAAACGGTTTTTGGCTTCGGTGGCAGTGACACGCATGGCAGACTCCTGGGCTGTTTGGCCATTTTAGCCATTGGCGTCGCGTAAGCCGTAAAAAAGCCCGGCGGGTGTTCCGTCCGGGCTCGGGGCTGCGCGGCGGCCGTTCAGCGCTTGGCGGGCGGCAGATCGGTGCAGCTGCCGTGCGCCACCTCGGCCGCCATGCCGATGCTCTCGCCCAGC
>CAZKDU010000025.1:9433-13014 GCA_964551485.1 uncultured Burkholderiaceae bacterium | reverse complement strand
CTTCAATCGCGCACGCATCTGGTCGTGCACCTTGAAGAAATTGGCCCCCTGGCGATCCATCTTGTTGACGAACGCCAGGCGCGGCACCTTGTACTTGTTGGCCTGGCGCCACACGGTTTCCGACTGCGGCTGCACGCCACCCACAGCACAGTACACCATGCAGGCACCATCCAGCACGCGCATGGAACGCTCCACCTCAATGGTGAAGTCCACGTGGCCTGGGGTGTCGATGATGTTGATGCGGTGCTCGGGGAAAGACATGTCCATGCCCTTCCAGAAACAGGTGGTCGCAGCAGAGGTGATCGTGATGCCACGCTCTTGCTCCTGCTCCATCCAGTCCATGGTGGCCGCGCCATCGTGCACTTCACCGATCTTGTGGTTCACACCGGTGTAGTAAAGGATGCGCTCGGTGGTGGTGGTCTTGCCGGCATCAATGTGAGCCGAGATACCGATATTGCGATAACGCTCGATGGGAGTTTTGCGAGCCATGATCAACCTCTTGGATCAAAAAAATAAAACGCCACACCCCACATGGGGCATGGCGAGCAGGCTTCCAACCGGGGCGACCGCAGCATCCACACGCCGCGCCACCGCCCTTCACAACACAGAAACCCGCGTGGTCTGCACCTTAGAAACGGAAGTGCGAGAACGCCTTGTTGGCTTCGGCCATGCGGTGAACTTCGTCACGACGCTTCATGGCACCGCCACGGCCTTCGGTGGCCTCCAGCAGCTCGTTGGCCAGGCGCATGGCCATGGACTTTTCACCGCGCTTGCGGGCGGCCTCCTTGAGCCAACGCATGGAAAGGGCCAGGCGACGCACCGGGCGCACCTCCACAGGCACTTGGTAGTTGGCACCACCCACACGGCGGGACTTGACCTCGACCATGGGCTTGACGTTGTTGATCGCGATGCTGAACAGCTCGACCGGATCTTTGCCGGTCTTCTTCTCGATCTGCTCAAGGGCACCATAAATGATGCGCTCGGCCACAGCCTTTTTACCGCCTTCCATGATCACGTTCATGAACTTGGAGAGCTCGACATTGCCGAACTTGGGATCCGGCAGGATTTCACGTTTAGGGACTTCGCGACGACGTGGCATGTTTCACCTCTTTGCTTCAGTTGGCACCGTTTTCGGCACCGCGAGAGCCACACGACCCTCACTTACTCGACCCGGCGCAACCATTCGCGCTTGGGGTCACTTCGCCTGATTCGCCTTGCCGGGCGATTCAAGCACCATTTTTTGAAAACCGCATGACCCGGACATCCCGGACCACAGGGCCGCCCCAGCCGATCAGGCCTTCTTGGGACGCTTGGCGCCGTACTTGGAGCGCGACTGCTTGCGGTCTTTCACGCCTTGCAAGTCGAGCGAGCCGCGCACGATGTGGTAACGCACACCAGGCAAATCCTTGACCCGGCCGCCGCGCACCAGCACCACAGAGTGCTCTTGCAGGTTGTGGCCTTCACCACCGATGTAGGAAATGACCTCGAAGCCGTTGGTCAGGCGCACCTTGGCGACCTTACGCAGAGCGGAGTTCGGCTTCTTGGGCGTCGTGGTGTACACACGGGTGCACACGCCGCGACGCTGCGGCGAGTTTTGCATCGCGGGGCTCTTGGACTTGGTCTTTTCGACCTCGCGCCCCTGACGCACGAGCTGATTGATGGTTGGCATGAATAAAAACGTCCCTAAACGCTTGAAAAAACAACGAAAACTTCTCCACCCCAAAAGTGGAAAAGCCCTCCAGTATAGCCTGCCGTCATGACGACTGCAATCTCCGCACGGCTGTCGCACCCCTTACTCAATGTGAGTGAGCGCACACAATCCGCAAACCCTTGGTGATTACTTGATCCAGAGGCGCAATGCGTCCCAGGCCCGGCCCAGCAGGCCGGCCTCGTCCACCGCCTCCAGGGCCACCAGCGGCACCTCCAGCAGCGGCTGGCCCGCGTTCAGCACCTTCAGGCTACCCACCACCTGGCCCTTGGCGACCGGGGCCACCAGCGGCTCCGGTCGCTGCACCTGGGTGCTGAGCTTGGCCGCCGAGCCAGCCGGCACCGTGACCACAATGGCCTGGGGACGACCCAGCTTCACCGTGGCAGACTTGCCTTTCCAGACGGCAGGCGTCACCACAGCCTGGTCGGCATCGAACAGCTTGACCGCCTCGAACGCGGTGTAGCCCCAGTTGAGCAGCTTCTGCGACTCGTTGGCGCGGGCGTTTTCGCTGGAAGTGCCGAGCACGATCGACAGCAGGCGGCGCTCGCCCACATTGGGGAAGGCACGCTTGGCGGTGGCAATCAGGCAGTAGCCGGCGGCCTCGGTGTGCCCGGTCTTGAGGCCATCCACACTGGGGTCGCGAAACAACAGCAGGTTGCGGTTGGTGTCGTTGGTGGGCGGCGTGCCCTCATAACGGTATTTCTTGATGGCGTAATAGCCCACGTACTCAGGAAAGTCACGCATCAGCCGGGTCGACAGCGTGACCAGGTCACGCGCTGTGGTGATGTGGCCGGGCTCGGTCAGTCCCTCGGGGTTCTTGAAGCTGGTGGCCTTCATGCCCATGGCCTTGGCTTGTTCGTTCATGAGCTGCACGAAGCGCTCCACACTGCCGGCCACGCCCTCGGCCAGGGCCACAGTGGCGTCGTTGCCCGACTGCACGATCATGCCCTTGATGAGGTCTTCCACCGGCACCTGCATCTTGGGGTCGATGAACATGCGCGAGCCCGGCACTTTCCAGGCACGCACGCTGACCGGCAGGGTCTGCTTCAGATCAATTTTCTTGGCGCGCAGGGCATCGAACACCAGGTAGGCCGACATCAGCTTGGTCAGCGACGCCGGCTCCACCGGGGCGTCGGCGTCCTTTTCGGCCAGGATCTGGTTGGCGGTGACGTCCAGCAGCAAGTAGGCCCGCGCGGCCACCTCAGGCGGTTGCAACCCCTGGGCCAGCAGCGGCAGGGCGGCGCCCAGCGCCAGCGACAAGAGAATCAGCGCGCGCAGCGCTTGGAGGACACAGGTCATGGGAATGCAGCAGAAATGGGGAAAGGAAAACACACGCGGGCAATGGCAGTGGCCCCGGGCGACCCCGGGCGCGCACCGGCTTCAGCCGCTCATCAGGTGCGCCACCACCAGGCGCTTGAGCAAGGGCAATTGTCCATGAAAGAAATGGCCACCGCCGGGCACCACGGTCACAGGAAGTGTCTGCGGGCGAGCCCAGTCGAGCACGGCAGACAGCGGCACCGTGTCGTCCTGCTCGCCATGCACCACCAGGCAGTGCGGGTGGGCTTCGGCGGGCAGGCTGGCCACCTGGAAGCGCGAGGCCGCGGTGCCCACCAGCACCAGCTTCTCGATGCGGCGCTGGCCCCACAAGGCCTGCGCCGCATGGCTGCAGACAAAGGCCCCAAAGGAAAACCCAGCCAGCGCCAGCGCACCCCCAGGCGCCGCCTGGGCCACCATGGCGCGCATGTCCTCGGCCTCGCCCACCCCATGGTCGTGCACCCCGGCGCTGGCACCGACCCCGCGGAAGTTGAAGCGCAGCGTGCGCCAGCCGCACTGCACGAAGGCACGCGCCAGGGTCTGCACCACCTTGTTGTCC
>CAZKDU010000025.1:0-9423 GCA_964551485.1 uncultured Burkholderiaceae bacterium | reverse complement strand
AGCGGGTGGGGGTGGGCCAGCACCGCCATGCCACGCGGCGCGGCACCGTCGGCCAGCACGGGCTCGTCGAGCAGGGCCTCGATCGGGCCAGCCGCGCCCTGCAGGCTCAGGCGCCGGGTCTGGGCGTTCATGGCCCGGCCCTCAGCGGCCCAGGTGCGGCGGGGTCAGCAGCCGCTCGACCACCTTGCCCTGCCGCAGGTGCGAGTCGACGATCTCGTCGATGTCGTGCTGGTCCACATAGGTGTACCAGACCCCCTCGGGGTAGACCACGGCCACCGGGCCGGCGGCGCAGCGGTCCAGGCAGCCGGCCTTGTTGACGCGCACCTGACCCGGGCCGGCCAGACCGGCGGCCTTGACGCGTGCCTTGCAGTGGTCGAAACCTTCCTTGGCGCGGTGATTGGCGCAGCAGTCTTCGCCGCCCTCGCGCTGGTTCAGGCAGAAAAAAATGTGCCGCGCGTAGTAAGGCGCGGCGGGGCTGGGGTGGTCACTCATGCCGGCATTCTAGTTTTGGGCTCGACGCGCGACAGGCGCAGCAGCACGTACAGCAGCGCCGCGTAAGGCCAGAGCCAGCCCAGCCACTGGGCCAGGCCATGGAAACGGATGAAGCGCCCCTGCTCCCAGGTCTGCAGGGTCTGCCAGAAGTAGGCACTGGCCGGGGCCTGGTTCAGCAGGCTCAGATGCACCGCCAGCGCCAGCAGCAGCAGCGCAGCACAGCTGCGCCGTGGCACAGACAGGCACACCAGCGCCAGGAGCGCTCCCAGCACCAGCCCCACTCTCACAGGCTGGCTGAGCCAGGCCCAGGCGTGCGTGGGGCCATAGCTGAGCGCGGCCGACAGCGCGGTCACGCCCACCCCGACCGCCAGCACCCCCAGGCCCACTCCGGCGCGGCGGCGCAGGGTAGGGGTGACGCAGTAGCCAAGCAAGCAGGGGATCAGCAGGCCCAGCGTGACACAGCTCAGCTCGACCACAGGCACCAGGGGCTGCAAATCGATCTCACGCACCGGCAGCCAGTCCAGGAATGGGGTGTCCTGCAAGGCCTGGGCCAGGGCGCTCTCCAGCCGCTCGAACACCTGGCCCAGGCCGAACGGCACAGCGGCAGGAAACAGCAAGGCCACCGGCCACAGCGCCAGCAGCACCAGGGCACCGCGCGCGTCCTCGGCGAACCAGCGCTCGCGCACCCGGTTCCAGTGCGCCACCGCCCCCAGCGGCTCCAGCGCCAGGGCCATCAGCACCCCCAGCGCCGCCCCCAGGCTGTTGAGCAGGAAGTCTGCGAGCGACGGCACCCGCGACGGCAAGTAGCTCTGCAGCGCCTCCATGGCCAGGGACAACGCGGCACAGGCCAGGCTCAGCCCCAGCGCAGCCCGCAGGCCGGGCCGCAGCAAAGCGCCACGCAACGCACTCAGGCCCAGCAGCAGGCCCAGCGGGCCATAGCCGAGCACGTTGGCCACGACGTCAAAAGCGCTCCAGTGGCTGGGCCAGGGTGCGACCAGGAACGCCCAGGGCGGCACGCCCTGGTCACGCCAGTCGACGAACGGGTACAGGCTGGCATAGACGATCAGCGCCGACCACGCCAGCGCCAGGGGCCAGGCCGAGGTCTTGCGCATGGCCGGCCTGCGTTCGGCTCAGAACGGCTTGACCACCACCAGCACCACCGCGGCCAGCAGCAGCAGCACCGGCACCTCGTTGAACCAGCGGTACCAGACGTGGCCGCGGGTGTTGGCGCCGGCCTCGAAGCGGCGCAGCAGCACAGCGCAGCCGTGGTGGTAGCCGAGCACCAGCAGCACACAGGCCAGCTTGGCGTGCAGCCAGCCGTTGCCGGGCCCGCGGCCGATGCCGTAGCCGAGCCACAGCCACAAGCCCAGGGCCAGCGCAGGCACGGCCAGAATGTTGGTGAAACGCAACAATTTGCGCGCCATGAGCAGCAGCCGGGCCTGCTCGGCCAGCGACTCAGGCGGCACCAGGGCCAGGTTGACGAACAGGCGCGGCAGGTAGAACAGGCCGGCGAACCAGCTCGCCACAAACACGATGTGGAGTGATTTGACCCAGAGCATTTCCGCAGTGTAGCGGGCAAGAAAAAAGCCCCGGACCAGGCCGGGGCAGGAAGCCTTTTTGCTGTCACACATCAAGGCACCCGCTCAGGGAGGAAAAGCGGGGGGTGGCGAACCACCCGAAGGCAATATAGCGCAGCCCCCAGGGGGCAACAAGCGACCCAACCCTGAATCGGGCACAATTTTTCACACCACGACCTCCCCTGCTGCCTTTCCCCACCACCGCCCGCGCCGACTGCGCCGCGACGCCTTCACCCGCAACCTGGTGCGCGAGCACCGTCTGTCAGCGCACGACCTGATTTACCCGGTGTTCGTGCTCGACGGCAGCGGCCGACGCGAGGCCGTGGCCTCCATGCCGGACGTGGAGCGCCTGAGCCTGGACGGGCTGCTGCCGGTGGCCGAGCGCTGCGTGCGCCTGGGCATCCCGGTGATGGCACTGTTTCCGGTGATCGACGGCGCGCTCAAGACGCCCGACGGCAAGGAAGCGCTGAACCCCGACGGCCTGGTGCCGCGCGTGGTGCGGGCGTTGAAGAGCCATTTTCCTGAGCTCGGCGTGATGACCGACGTGGCGCTCGACCCCTTCACCAGCCACGGCCAGGATGGCCTGCTCGACCCGACCGGCTACATCCTCAACGACGAAACCGTCGAGGTGCTGGTGGGCCAGGCCGTGGTGCAGGCCGACGCCGGCGTGGACATCGTCGCGCCCAGCGACATGATGGACGGCCGCGTCGGTGCGATCCGCGCCGCGCTGGAGGCGCACGGCCACATCCACACCCGCATCATGGCCTACAGCGCCAAATATGCCAGCGCCTTCTACGGCCCGTTCCGCGACGCCGTGGGCTCGGCCGCCAACCTCGGCAAGGGCAACAAGAAGGTCTACCAGATGGACCCGGGCAACAGCGACGAGGCGCTGCGCGAGGTGGCGCTGGACATCGCCGAAGGCGCCGACATGGTGATGGTCAAGCCCGGCATGCCCTACCTGGACATCGTGCGCCGCGTGAAGGACGAGTTCCGCGTGCCGACGTTCGCCTACCAGGTCAGCGGCGAGTACGCCATGCTCAAGGCCGCGGCCGCCAACGGCTGGCTCGACCACGACGCCGTGATGCTGGAAAGCCTGCTCGCCTTCAAGCGTGCCGGCGCCGACGGTGTGCTCACCTACTTCGCCATCCAGGCTGCCGAACTGCTGCAAAAAGCATAGCAAACAATGGCCTTCCGGCAAGGGCCGGAGGCCGATTTGACTGGAACACCGGGAGGGTTTCATGCGCGTCTTCACCCTGCAGGCCGGCGTCACCGAAACCGACACCCTGCCCGAGCAGCTGCCCGACGGGGGGTTTGTCTGGATCGCCTGCGCGCGGCGCGAGTTCGAGGTGCAGCAGCAGCAGGTGCAGACCTGCCTGCAGACCCTGTGCGGCACCGCCCTGGTGGACCTGCACGTGCAGGACCTGCTGAACAACCAGCTGCCCTCGCACTTCGACTACACCTCGCAGTACGACCTGCTGGTGTTCCGCCGCCTGGCCGCTGGCCACAGCGAGAGCGACCTGCAGCAGCCGGGCGAGCCGCTGCACGTGGCGGTGCGGCGCAGCGGGCCACCGGTGCTGCGCCGCATCGACACCAGCCCGGTCGGTTTTGCCGTGTTCGACCGCGTGCTGCTCACCGTGCACCCGGCCGACTGTGCGGTGCGCGACGCCTACGCGACCAAGCTGCTAAGTGCCGCGGCCGACCGCAGCCGCCCGGCCGGGGTGCGCCTGCCGGCCAGCCCGGCCGACCTGATGCTGCGCGTGGTCAACCACATGGTGGACAGCTACCTGGACCTGCGGCGCGAGCTCTCGCGCCAGCTCGACCACTGGCAGACCGAGCTGCTCAAGCCCGGTACCCGCTTCCACGACTGGGGCGCGCTGCTGCAGGCACGCACCGCGCTGCACGCGCTCGACGAGATCTGCGAAGACCAGCGCGCCTCGGTGCAGGAGTGGATCGACAACCTCGCCACCTGGCCCGACACCACCACCCCGGCGGCGCAGCGCGAGCGCGACCTGCTGCTGGTGCGCAGCCGCGACGTGCTCGAGCACATCGAGCGGGTGGTGCACCACGTGCGCCGGCTCGAGCAGAGCGCCGAGGCCGCGGTGCAGATCCACTTCTCGGTGCAGAGCCACCGCACCAACGACATCATGCGCACCCTGACGGCGCTGACCGCGATCTTCCTGCCGCTGAACCTGATCACCGGGTTCTTCGGCATGAACTTCGAGTTCATCCCCCTGATCCACAAGCAAGACGGCCTGTTGTGGGCCATTGCCCTGATGGCCGGCATTGCCGCGCTGACCGGCGTGGTGTTCTGGAGAAAACGTTACCTGTCGCGCTCCACCGGGCGCTGAAACACCTGCAGCGAAATGTCCGCCGGGAGCACGGGCAACAGAAAACTCGCCAAGAACAGGACCGGCCATTCAAGGGCACTGAGCCACACCGGGGTGGTGGTCTCATAACGCAGCCGCTGCCACAGCCCGGCACGGCTGAAAGACGACAGGCTGCCGCAATACACCTCGACCAGGCCATGCCGGGCCATCAGGCGCGCCAGCCCTTGCGGGCCGAAGTACTGCAGGTGGGGCGACGGAAAACCCTTTTGCCACAGCCGGTCCATGGGGCCCGACCACCCCAGGCGGCTGAGCCCGTCGGCCACACGGAACAAAACCCCTTGGCGGCTGGGCAGGTTCAGGATGGCAAAGCCCCCAGGCTTCAACGCATCGTGCACCGCGGCCGCGGCCTGGGGGGGATCGGGCAAGTGTTCAAACACATCGTGAAACGAAATGGCGTCAAACCGCTCTTCAGCCGCCAGGGCCTGCGGGAAGAAGCCCACGCGCACATCGTGCCCAGAGGCCAGCGGCATGGCGGCAATGGCGGCATCCGGCTCGATGCCCGTGGCCTGGTGCCCCTCGGCTTTGGCCACATCCAAAAACCAGCCATGGGCACACCCCACATCGAGCAGCCGGGCCGCAGGCCGCAAACCCAGGCCCCGCATCACGGCCAACACATCCACAAAGTTGTTTTGCCGCAGGGGCTTCAGGCCATCCAGGCGGTCCGCCTCGTCGATGACCGAGCCCCCACCCACAATCGACACCTGCAGATTGGACGCCCGGTGACCGCAATGTGCACAGGTGAACTGGTACCCCAGCGTCGGCCCACCCATCGGCGCTGTTTCGCAAACCACACACTGCATAGTATTTCTGACCCTTCGAGAGAACGCGCCGTGCATCTTAATGAACGGCCCGCCACTTGGGTGGTGCGCCCGGTCCGCCTTGGCAGGGACCAGGCCTGACCCACCACCCCGGACACGGTCTCAGACCCAGGGCGCGGCCAGCCGCTCGCTGGCCAGGGCACGCTGCACGGCCGGGCGCTCCAGCACCCGGTGCAGGTAGGGGCCGAGCGCCGGCAGGGCACGCGCCGGGTGGGCGAAGTCGCGCGTCCAGCGGCACAGCATCAATGCGTAGGGGTCGAGCGCGGTGTAGTGCTCGCCCAGCAGCCAGGGCTGGCCATGGCGCGCCAGCTCGGCGTCCAGCAGCGCCAGCAGCAGGCCGACGCGCGCCTCGGCCCGGGCCTTCAGGCCGGTGGCGGCCTGGGCATGGCCGGGCGTGACCCAGCGCTCCGGGTACACATGCAGCAGCAGCGTGGCCTGCAGGGTGTTGGTCAGCCACACCAGCCACTTGTAGAAGTGCGCGCGCTCGGGTGTGCCCGGTGCTGGCGCCAGGCCACGCTCGGGGTGGCGGTCCACCAGATGGAGGCAGATGGCGGCGCTCTCGTAGAGCACCAGGTCGCCGTCGGTCAGCACCGGGATCAGCCCGTTCGGGTTGAGCCGCAGGTACTCGGGCTCCTTGTGCGCGTCGCGGACGCGGTCCACCATCTTCAGGCGAAACGGCACCCCCAGTTCCTCCAGCAGCATGTGCGGCGCCATGCTGGCGTTGCTGGGGTAGTAGTGCAGGTCGATCATGGTCCTCCCGTGCAGTCGGTGGGCCCGGCCCTGCCGCCGGGCGAAAGCCGCTTGGAGCGGCGGCGCGGCGCGGAAGTTCAGCGCGGCGGCGGTGAGGCGCGACGCGACAGGCGCCGCGACCGGTGTCATGATGCGGGCTCGGGCGCAGCCGCCGGTGCGGCGCCCCGGACAGGGCGTGGGCGCGACAGGGCACCCACCCGGTCATTGTGCGCAGGAGGGCGGGCTTGGACAAGGTGTTGTTGATCACGGGTGGCGGCCGCGGCATCGGGGCCGCCACGGCGCGCCTGGCGGCACGGCGCGGCTACGCCGTGGCAGTGAACTACGCGGCCCATTCGCTGGCCGCCGACGAGGTGGTGCGCGCCATCCGCGCCGAGGGCGGCACGGCCCTGAGCGTGCAGGCCGACGTGGCCGACGAGGCCCAGGTGCTGGCCATGTTCGCGCGCGTCGACGCCAAGCTCGGCCGGCTCGACGCGCTGGTCAACAACGCCGGGGTGGTGGACGTCACGGCCCGGCTCGACCAGATGCCGCTGGCGCGGCTGCGACGCATGTTCGACGTCAACCTCCTGGGCAGCTTCCTGTGCGCGCGCGAGGCGGTGCGGCGCATGAGCCCGCGCCACGGCGGCGCGGGCGGCGCCATCGTCAACCTGAGCAGCGCGGCCGCGCGCATCGGCTCGCCCGGCCAGTACCTGGACTACGCCGCGTCCAAGGGCGCGATCGACACCTTCACCCTGGGCCTGGCGCGCGAGGTGGCGGCCGAGGGCATCCGCGTGAACGCGGTGCGCCCGGGCATCATCGACACCGAGATCCACGCCTCCGGCGGCCTGCCCGATCGGGTGCGCCAGGTGGCGCCGCAGGTGCCCATGCAGCGCGGCGGCAGCGCCGACGAAGTGGCCCAGGCCATCGTCTGGCTGCTCTCCGACGAGGCCAGCTACACCACTGGCGCCCTGCTCGACGTGGCAGGCGGGCGCTGATGGAGCCCACCGCCATGGACTTCAAGCCCCTGGTGACGCTGCTGGCCATCGTCAACCCGCTGGCCTGCGTGCCCTTCTTCATTCACTACACCCAGGGCTTCAACGCCGCGCAGAAGCGCCGCACGGTCTGGATCTCGTCGTTCACGGCGTTCGCGGTGATCGCCGCCAGCGCCCTGCTGGGGCTGCAGATCCTGGCCTTCTTCAGCATTTCGCTGGCCAGCTTCCAGGTGGGCGGCGGCATGCTGCTGCTGATCAGCGCCATGAGCATGCTCAACGCCCAGCCGGCCGAGGCGCGCGCCAACGCTGACGAGGTGCAGGACGCGGCCGAGCGCTCGGCCATCGGCGCCAGCATCGCCGTGGTGCCGCTGACCATCCCGCTGCTGACCGGGCCGGCCACCATGTCCACCGTGGTGATCTACGCCGACAAGGCGCAGGGCCTGGCCCAGCTGCTGACCCTGGTCGGCTACGGCGTGGTGGTCGGCCTGGCCACGGCCCTGTGTTTCTCCCTGGCCGGCCCGATCGCGCGGGTGCTGGGGCGCACCGGCATCAACGTGATGACGCGGCTGATGGGCCTGATCCTGGCGGCCCTGGCCGTGGAGGTGATGGCCGACGGCCTGAACAAGCTGTTCCCGGCGCTCGGCGGCGGCTGAGGCGGCGCATATTCCCGCACACCCCGCTCGGTTAAGGGGGCCACGTGCTCCCATCTCACAGACATCCCACGCCCGCCCCACGTTCGTTCGACCGCGGGCGGGCCCACCCAAGGCCCGCCCACCGCGCCCACGCCTGCGGTGCCACCCCACCCAACCCCGATGGCCCCATCCCCCGGCGGCCGCGCTGGTCCCGCCCGGCACTGCGCCGCACCCGGGGCCTGGGCCTGCGCTCAGCCCCAGGCCGCGTCCAGCGCCTGCCAGGCCGCCGCCAGCACCGGCTCGGCCAGGCGCCGGCGCAGGCAGACGAAGCTGAGCACACAGTCCAGGCCCACACGGTCGGCGATCACCAGGCCATGGGCCTGGCTTTCGCGGATGGCGATCGAGTCGCGCACCAGGCTCAGGCCCACGCCGGACTTGACCAGGTCCAGCATCGAGGCCTCCTGGTCGACCAAGGCCACGTGGCGCGGCGCCAGGCCGAGCGGGCCGAAGGTGTCGGCCAGCAGCCGGTGGTGGGCCGAGGCCGGCGGCGTGGCCAGCCAGGGCAGCGCCGCCAGCGCGCGCCAGTCGCGCCCCAGCACCTGCGGGCCCCAGCCGGCCGGCGCCAGCACCCGGTAGGTGAAGCGCGTCAGCACCTTTGCTTCAAAAACAGGAGCAAACTCTCCAGCACTGACAAGGGCTGAAGGCCGATTTTCTTCATGCTCCGGGGGCAAACCGAGGTAGAAGCCCACGTCCAGCTCACCGCGCGCGAGCTGGGCCAGCACCTCGCCGCTCATGCCCTGGCGCAGCTCGGTCTCGACCTGCGGGCTGGTTTCCACCAGCACCTTGAGGAAGGCGCCCAAGCGCGTGAACTCGGGGTCGAGGATGGTGCCGATGCGCAACCGCCCCCGCACCGTGGCCTGCAGCCCGAGCGCGGCCTGGCCGAAGTCGTGCAGCGCGGCCAGGGCCTTCTGCGCCTGCGGCAGCAGGGCCGCACCGTCGCGTGTGAGCGCCAGGCCTTGGGGCGTGCGCGTGAACAGCTGCAGCCCGGTGTGGCCGGCCAGGCGCTTGAGCTGCAGGCTCACGGCGGGCTGGCTCAGGTGCAACTGGCGCGCCGCACGCGAGACATTGCCCTCGCGCGCCACGGCCACGAACACCCGCAGAGTCTGTGGGTCGGTCAGGGCAGGCATGGGCGGCGCATCATTTGCCGCAGTTATAGCGCTGTTTTGCTGAAATCATTGGCGTTCCGGCAGCGGCTGCGCCACACTCGCGGGCTGATTCTGCGAGGTGACCATGAGCGTGGCAAATATCGACCATTTCCTGAACGGGCGCCGCCAGGCCGGTGCCTCGGGCCGCCGGCAACCGGTGTACCACCCTGCCAGCGGGGCCGTGAGCGGCCAGGTGGCGCTGGCCAATGCGGCCGAGGTGGACGCCGCCGTGGCCGCGGCGCGCGCTGCCTTCCCGGCCTGGGCCGAGACCCCGCCGATCCGCCGCGCGCGCGTGATGTTCCGCTTCCTGGAGCTGCTGAACCAGCGCAAGGACGAGCTGGCGCGGCTGATCACGGCCGAGCACGGCAAGGTCTTCACCGACGCCCAGGGCGAGGTGGCGCGCGGCATCGACATCGTCGAGTTCGCCTGTGGCATCCCGCAGCTGCTCAAGGGCGACTTCACCGACCAGGTGTCCACCGGCATGGACAACTGGACGCTGCGCCAGCCGCTGGGGGTGGTGGCCGGCATCACGCCGTTCAACTTCCCGTGCATGGTGCCGTGCTGGATGTTCCCGGTGGCGATCGCGTGCGGCAA
>CAZKDU010000024.1:0-13068 GCA_964551485.1 uncultured Burkholderiaceae bacterium | reverse complement strand
CCGGCCTCGGCGCAAGGGCATCTACATCCTGCCCAACCTGTTCACGCTGGCCGCCCTGTTCGGGGGCTTCTACGCCGTGGTCATGGCCATGAACGGCCGTTTCGACCAGGCCGCCGTGGGGGTGTTCTGTGCCATGGTGCTCGACAGCCTCGATGGCCGCGTGGCGCGCATGACCAACACCCAGAGCGCGTTCGGCGAACAGATGGATTCGCTGTCGGACATGGTGTCGTTTGGCGCGGCGCCGGCCCTGATCGCCTACGAGTGGGCGCTGCGTGGCCTGGGCCGCTGGGGCTGGATCGCCGCCTTCGTCTACTGCGCCTGTGCCGCCCTGCGCCTGGCGCGCTTCAACGTCAACACCGCGGTGGTGGACAAGCGCTACTTCCAGGGCCTGCCTTCGCCGGCGGCGGCGGCCCTGGTGGCGGGCTTCATCTGGCTCATGACCGAGGCCGAGGTGCGCGGGGCCGAGGTGGCCTGGCCGATGTTCGTGCTGGCCCTGTACGCGGGCCTGACCATGGTCACCAACGTGCCGTTCTACAGCTTCAAGGACGTGCAGATGAAAAAGAGCGTGCCCTTCATCGCTGTGGTGGCGATCGCCCTGGGCATCGCGGTCATCAACATTCACCCGCCCACCGTGCTGTTCGGGCTGTTCGTGGTGTACGGCCTGTCGGGCTACGTGGTCTACGGCTGGCGCCGTGCCAAGGGCCTGCAGACCAGCGTGATCAGCACCTCCACCAGCGAGCCCGATGAGCGTGGTCTGCACCAGTAGGCGTTCTGTGCTACATTGATTGCATGAAATTCATTGCGCTGGCTCTACTGCTATCCCCCAACGGGCGGAGACGGTAGCGCACGCGCATCCCAGGTCGACGGCCCGTTTGCACCAGCAGCGGGCCGTTTTCTTTTGGGCTGCTGGTTTATTTCTTTCACGAGAGCAACCCACCATGTTGAAGCAACCCGCCAGCAAATACCCTGCGTTCAAGCCGATCGGCCTGAACGACCGGACATGGCCCGACGCCGTGCTCACCCGCGCGCCGATCTGGCTGAGCACCGACCTGCGCGATGGCAACCAGGCGCTGATCGAACCCATGGACGTCGAGCGCAAGCTGCGCCTGTTCGAGTTGCTGGTGCGCATCGGCTTCAAGGAGATCGAGGTGGGCTTCCCATCGGCCTCGCAAACCGAATTCGACTTCGTTCGCCGACTGATCGACGAGAACCTGGTACCCGACGACGTCACCCTTCAGGTGCTGACCCAGGCGCGCGAACCGCTGATCCGCCGTACCTTCGAGTCGTTGAAGGGCGCGAAGCGGGCCATCGTCCACCTGTACAACGCCGTGGCGCCGGTGATGCGCCAGGTCGTGCTGGGGCTGGACGAAGACGGTGTGGTCGACCTCGCCGTGACCCATGCCCGCCTGTTCAACGCACTGGCTGCCGAGCAGACCGCCACGCGCTGGACGTTCGAGTATTCACCGGAGACTTTCTCCGGCGCCGAACTGGCGTTCTCCAAACGCATCGTCGATGCCGTCACCGAGGTCTGGGCGCCGACGCCGCAGCACAAGTGCATCGTCAACCTGCCATCGACGATCGAGCATTCCACACCCAACATCTTCGCCGACATGATTGAGTGGATGCACCGCCACATCGAGCGGCGCGACAGCATCGTGCTGTCGGTGCACCCGCACAACGACCGTGGCACCGGCACGGCGGCCGGCGAGTTCGCGCTGATGGCCGGTGCCGACCGCATCGAAGGCTGCCTCTTCGGCAACGGCGAGCGCACGGGCAACCTTGACATCGTCAACGTCGCGCTCAACCTCTACACGCAGGGTGTGTGGCCCGGCCTCGATTTTTCCGACATCGACGAGATCCTCCGGACGGTGGAATATTGCACTCAGCTGCCGATTCATCCGCGCCACCCGTATGCGGGCGACCTCGTCTACACCTCGTTCTCGGGTTCTCACCAGGACGCGATCAAGAAGGCCTTTGCCGCGCGGCGCGACGGTGACGCCTGGGCCATTCCTTACCTGCCGATTGACCCGCAGGACCTCGGCCGCAGCTATGAAGCGGTGATCCGCGTCAACAGCCAGTCCGGCAAGGGCGGCATCGCCTTCCTGCTGGAACGCGAGTACGGGCTGGAGCTGCCGCGCCGGCTGCAGATCGAGTTCAGCCGGACTGTGCAGATGGTGATGGACACCGAGGGCAAGGAGCTGACGGCGGACGACCTCTGGCAGGTGTTCCGGCACAGCTACGCCATTGGTGCGGCCACTATCATCGACTGCCGCACCAGCGATGCCAGGGATGGCCAGCCGGTACGGCTGCAGGCCCATGTGCTGCTGAGCGGGCAGCGGCTGGTGGTCGATGGCACCGGCACCGGTCCGCTCGACGCCTTCGTGGCCGGGTTGAGTGCCGCCATCGGCCGTTCGATCCGCGTGCTTGATTACCACGAGCACGCGATCGGTTCCGGCGCCCATGCACGGGCGGCAGCCTACCTCGAACTCGAGATCGACCGTGGCCAGCGGGTGTTCGGTGTCGGCATCGACAGCAACATTGTTTCGGCCTCGCTGGCCGCCATCGTGTCTGGCTTGGAACGCGCGACAATGGAGGTTTGCGCCGAAACGATCGCGGCCATCTGAACGAGCGACGCATCAGGAGATCCTCATGACAGACCAACTCATCATCTTTGATACCACGCTGCGCGATGGCGAACAGTCGCCCGGCGCCTCCATGACCCGTGACGAGAAGTTGCGCATTGCGCGCCAACTCGAAAGGCTGCGTGTGGACGTGATCGAGGCGGGCTTCGCGGCCAGCTCGAACGGCGATTTCGAGGCCGTGCGCACGATTGCCAATGCCATCAAGGACTCCACCGTGTGCTCGTTGTCGCGTGCCAACGACCGCGACATTTCACGTGCGGCCGAGGCGCTGCGTGGCGCTAACCGCTCGCGCATCCACACCTTCATCGCCACCTCGGCGCTGCACATGGAAAAGAAGCTGCGCATGACCCCCGAGCAGGTGCTGGAGCAGGCCAAGCAGGCCGTGCGCTTTGCCCGCAACCTGGTGGCCGACGTGGAGTTCAGCCCCGAGGACGGCTACCGCAGCGACGTGGACTTCCTCTGCCGGGTCTTGGAGGCGGTGATCGCCGAAGGGGCAACTACCATCAACGTGCCAGATACCGTGGGCTATGCCGTGCCTGAGCTGTATGGCAACTTCATCAAGACGCTGCGCGAGCGTGTGCCCAACAGCGACAAAGCGATCTGGTCGGTGCACTGCCACAACGACCTGGGCATGGCGGTGGCCAACTCGCTGGCCGGCGTGAAGATCGTTGGCGCGCGCCAGATCGAGTGCACCATCAACGGTCTGGGTGAGCGCGCCGGTAATTGTTCACTGGAAGAGGTGGTCATGGCCGTCAAGACGCGCAAGGACTACTTTGGCCTGAGCCTGGGCATCGACACCCAGCACATCGTGGCGGCCAGCCGCATGGTCAGCCAGACCACCGGCTTCGTGGTGCAGCCCAACAAGGCGGTGGTCGGCGCCAACGCCTTCGCGCATGCCTCGGGCATCCACCAGGATGGTGTGCTGAAGGCGCGCGACACCTACGAGATCATGCGTGCCGAAGACGTGGGCTGGAGCGCCAACAAAATCGTGCTGGGCAAGCTCAGCGGGCGCAACGCCTTCAAGCAGCGCTTGCAAGAGCTCGGGGTGTCCATGGAGAGCGAAGGGGACATCAACACGGCGTTCGCCAAGTTCAAAGAGCTCGCCGATCGCAAGAGTGAGATCTTCGACGAAGACATCCTTGCCCTGGTCAGCGACGAAAGCGTCACGCACGAGAAGGAGCAATACGGCTTCGTGTCGCTGTCGCAGCACAGCGAAACCGGTGAGCGCCCCCAGGCGAGCATCGTGTTCACGGTCGATGGCAAGGAGGTGCGCGGGCAGTCGGACGGCAACGGCCCGGTCGATGCCTCGCTCAAGGCCATTGAATCGCATGTGAAAAGCGGCGCCGAAATGATCCTGTACTCGGTGAATGCCATCAGCGGCTCGACTGAAAGCCAGGGTGAGGTGACAGTGCGACTGCAGAACAGCGGCCGGGTTGTCAACGGCGTGGGCGCCGATCCGGACATTGTGGTGGCCTCGGCCAAGGCTTACCTGAGTGCGCTGAGCAAGTTGCACAGCAAGGCCGACCGGGTGGCGGCCCAAGGCTAAAGCGGGATATCGGCAGAACTTTGCCCTTATTTAAGAAAATCGCGCAAGTAATTGATATTGCGCGATTTTTCTATTTCTATACACTATGCTTTCGGTGCGCACGCCGGAGAAGTCAGATGTTTCGCAGTTTTGTCATGTTCAGGTCGTCCCCTCGTCTGTTGGTCCCGGCGTTGTTGTTGCTGTCACTGACGGCTTTGGTGTTGCCCAATGCTGAAGCCGCCACCCGCAAGAAGCGTTCCCATGCCAGTGCCACGGTGAAACAACGCACGGCAGCCGTTCACTCACGTGCCACCCTGGCACGGGCCGTGCCCGCCAAACCCTCGTACGGCCAGCTGGCTGGCTTGCATGCCACGGAAAACGTGCTGAATCTGCGCTCCAGCGTGGCTTTGGTGGTTGACCAAGACACCCAAGAGGTACTGCTCAGCAAGAACGATTCGGCCGTGTTGCCGATTGCCTCGATCACCAAGCTGATGACTGGCATGGTCATCAGCGAGGCCAAACTGCCCATGGACGAAAACATCACCATCACCCAGGACGATGTGGACACAGAAAAGGGCAGCAGTTCGCGTCTGAAAGTGGGTAGTGTGCTCAGCCGTGGGGAACTCCTCCACTTGGCGCTGATGTCCAGCGAGAACCGTGCGGCCCATGCCCTTGGGCGCACCTTTCCGGCCGGCTTGGCGGTTTTCGTCGAGCAGATGAATGCCAAGGCGTCGCTCTTGGGCATGAAGGACACGCACTACGTCGAGCCCACCGGTTTGTCAAGCCGCAACCAGTCCAGCGCCAAGGACCTGGCCACGCTGGTGGGGGCCGCCTATGCCGATCCGGTGCTGCGCGAACTCTCCACCTCCCCGGGCTATGAGGTGGCGGTGGGGCGCCGCACCCTGCAATTCAACAACACCAACCGCTTGGTCAAGAACCCGAACTGGGACATCGGTTTGCAGAAGACAGGCTACATCTCCGAGGCTGGTCAGTGCTTGGTGATGCAAGCCAAGATTGCCGGCCGCAAGCTGATCATGGTGTTTCTCGACTCCGCAGGCAAGCTCAGCCGCATCGGTGATGCCGAGCGCGTGCGTCACTGGATCGAGTCCAATCCCTCCCTGCTGTCCCGCGCCTCCAGCACGGTCAAGTAAAGCAAGCCTCAGCCACCAGTGCGGCGATCCGCTTGGCTGGGCTGGTAGCCGAGTGACAACGAGATCTCATGGGCGGTGGTTTGCAATTTCTGCAGCCATTGCTCGTCCAATCGGTCGGCTGGTGCAGAGATGGACAGACCTGCCACCAATTTGCTCTGGTCGTCATAAATGCCTGCGGCCATGCAACGCACTCCCAGTTCCAGTTCTTCGTTGTCCCGTGCCAGGCCATATTGCCGCACCTTGGACAGCTCGCGCTCAAGCACGGCCAACTGTGTGATGCTGTTCTTGGTGTGGCCACTCAGACCGGTGCGTGTGGCGTAAGCACGCACGCGTTGCAGATCGTCAAACGCCAGGAACAATTTTCCCACCGAGGTCAGGTGCAAGGGGGCTCTCCCTCCTATCGCGCGCACCACCTGCATGCCGGAGCGTTCGCTGTAGGCGCGTTCGATGTAAACAATCTCATCGCCCTGGCGCATGCTCAGGTTGACGGGCTGTTGAATCAGTTTGTGCAGTTCGCGCATCGGCCCCAAGGCAGCGTCGCGCACGTTGAGTCGGCTTTTCACCAGATTGCCCAACTCCAGCAACCGCATGCCCAGGCGGTAGCTGCCAGCTTCTGGTCGGTCAATGAAGCGACCGATTGCCAGGTCGTTCAGGATGCGGTGGGTGGTTGATGGGTGCAGGCCTGTGCGTTCGCTGATTTCCTTGAGCGACATGGCCTCTTCACGTGAGGCCAGCACATCAATCAGGGCGAACATGCGCTCGATCACCTGGATCGTTGGAACGGCTTGCGCTGAGGTGTCTTTTTTGATCATGAAGCCCGATGCATGAACCGAGATTTTATCTGATGAAAAATGACCACATGGCATCAACCAGCCATTGGGGGCACCCATTGGCCGTCCACCAGAAGCTCGTGTGGGGTAAAGCGGGATTTGTAATTCATCTTAGAGCTGTGCTCGATCCAGTAGCCCAGGTAGACGTGGTCCAAACCCAGCCGCTGGGCCTGCTCGATCTGCCAGAGCACGCTGTAGGTGCCGTAGCTTGCGCTGGGTTCGGGTTCGTAGAAGGTATAGACCGCTGAGATACCGTCGTTCAGCACATCCAAGATCGACACCATTTTCAATGTCCCTGCGGAGCCATCTGCGTTTTTGGCGCGGAACTCCACCAGTCGGGAATTCACCCTGCTTTGCAACAGGAACTGCGTGTACTGGTCAATGCTGTCGTGGTCCATGCCGCCGCCCGCGTGTCGGCCGGTCTGGTAGCGCAGGTAGAGCTCGTAGTGCTCGGGCATGAAACACAGTTTGAGCACCCGGACCAGGAGCTGCGTGCTGTGCTCTCGTTGAGCGCGGCGCTGACTCCGGGTGGGGGTAAATTGCTTCACTTGCACCCGCAGCGGAACACACGCGTGGCAGCCATCGCAGTAGGGACGGTAGGTGAACATACCACTGCGGCGAAACCCACTGGACACCAACTCGGAGTAGGTGTCGTTGTGGATCAGGTGGCTGGGGGTTGCGACCTGTGAGCGTGCTTGCCGGTCCGGTAAGTAGCTGCAGGCGTATGGGGCCGTCGCATAGAACTGCAGTACCTGGAGGGGGAGATCCTTGAGGTGCGTCACGCCGTCTGACTCGGGCTGTTGATCAGGGTATTCCAGTATAGGGGTTTGAACTCCCAGGCGGGGGAGAAGGCAGACAGTTGAGCCCGGACCTGAGACAAAAACACGCTGCGTGGAATTTCCTGCGCGCCCATGGATGCCAGGTGGCGGGTGTTCTGTTGACAGTCGATCCAAGGCAGGCCGTGTGAACGGCAAAACGCGACCAAGGCTGCCAGTGCGATCTTGGAGGCATCGGTCTGGTGCGAAAACATGGATTCACCAAACACCCCTCCACCCAGATTGACCAGGTACAGGCCGCCCACGAGTTCACCGTGGACCCACGTCTCCACGCTGTGTGCCACTCCCGCATGATGAAGCCTTGTGTAGGCCTGCACCATTTCCGGCACGATCCAGGTGCCGGACTGGCCTGGACGTGGGCTTTTCGCGCAGTGGCAAATCACCTCGGCAAAAGCGGTGTCGAAACGGACTTCACAGCCCGCAGCGCGTTGAAAATGTCGCAGTCGCTGGCGCAAGGAGCGGTGCAGCCGGAACTTGTCGACCTGCAGCAGCATGCGTGGGTCGGGTGACCACCAGAGGGGGGGCTGTCCTTTGCTGAACCATGGGAAGATCCCCGACGAGTACGCACGCACCAGGGTGCCAGTGTCCAGTTGACCGCCTGCGGCCAGCAGGCCTGGAGCTGGGTCGTGTGCTTCCCAGGTGGTACTTGGGTCCGGGAACGGGTCCCCAGGCAGCAACCATGGCAGTGCTGAGCGGGACATGGGCAAAGTGGTCCGGGTCAACTGGCCCTGGAGTCAGGTGGCAGGGAAACTGGTGGACCCAGGGCGGCGTTGCCAGGAACGATGCGCGCATGGCGCTCAAAGGTTAGGTAGGCCCAGGCCCAGTCGATCAGCACCACGATGCGGTTGCGGAAACCGATCAGGAACCAGATGTGGGCAAGCAACCACAGCAACCAGGCCGGCAGGCCCGATAGGTGGAGCTTGCCCAGCACCGCCACCGCCGCATTGCGCCCGATGGTGGCCAGCATGCCGTGATCGTGGTAGACAAAGGGTTTTGTGGCCTTGCCCCTGAGCCGGTACAGGATATTGTGGGCCACATGGCTGCCCATCTGTTTGGCGCCGGGGGCCGTGCCCGGCACCGGCGGCTGGTGCCAGGGCAGGGCGGCGAGGTCCCCGATCACCGTGACCTCGGGGTGATCTGGAAGCGACAGGTCTTCCCCAACAATGACACGGCCTGCACGGTCCCGTGGTACCCCTAGGCTGGCGCCAAGTGGAGAGGCTGCCACACCAGCGGCCCAAACCACCGTGCGGGCCGCCAGATGGTCATCCCCCATGTGCACGCCGTTTGCGTCGATGTCTGTGATGCGTTTACCGAGCCAGACCGTCACGCCCAGGTGCTCCAATTGCAGGCGCGCCTTCTCTGACAGCACGGGTGGGTAGGTTGGCAGCACCCGGTCAATGCCCTCGACCAAGACGATGCGCGCATTGCGCGGGTCGAAACGTCGAAACTCGTCGCGCAGGGTGTGTCGTGCGATCTCGGCAAAGGCCCCGGCCAACTCGACACCAGTGGCACCTGCGCCGATCACCACGAACGTCAGCCATGGGGAGCGTTTGGCCGGATCGGTTTCGCGCTCGGCATGTTCGAAGGCCAACAGCACGCGCCGGCGGATTTCGTATGCGTCCTCAAGGGTCTTGAGGCTGGGAGCATGGATGGCCCACGCGTCGTTGCCGAAATAGCTGTTGGTGGCCCCGGTGGCCACAATCAAGTGGTCATAGACCAGGGTGTCACCACCGTCGAGATGCACGGTTCGCGCCGCCGTGTCTACTGACTGGGCTTCTCCACAAATCACGGTGGTGTTGCGTTGGTGGCCCAGGATGTTGCGGATGGGCGCCGCCACAGCTGGGGCAGACAGCCCGGCCGTGGCCACTTGGTACAGCAATGGCTGAAACAGGTGGTGGTTGGTCTTGTCCACCACGGTGACCCGCACCGCAGCGCCATCGAGTGTTCGAGCTGCAAACAAACCGCCAAAGCCGCAGCCCAGCACCACCACGTGGGGCAATGATTCGGAAGAAGTGGGGATTGCCATCAATCGATGATATGTCAACCCAACGTGCACTTGTCAGTGGCATACCACTTGGCCAGCAAGCCACAAAGTTGTGCTCAAACAACGCAATGGCATTAGGACTTACCCGCGATTTCGTTGCTGAAGGGGGTGGTGCGAGCGTGATCACCCCAGCCACAGCCAGTGTCTGGCGGGTGGCTCAATGATAAATTTGGATGTATTTTATCATGCATATCGATTGTGCCATGGTGTACCACCCGTCCGCCATGGCAAGCGCCGAAGGCCCGCTGTCCAAGTGGGCCTCGGGCACGCGCTGGCCACCAGCTAGACGCTGATCGTCATCTCATCACTTGGCTCCCCTAGGGCCAGCCAAGCAGTCGTTTTCATGCCGTTGCTTGAGCCCTGGCGGTTTTCTGCCTGGCAATGTGCATGCACTGAGGAGTCACGGGCATCATGAACCATTGCGCACGTTTATCGTTGATCACGCTGGCTGCTTGGGCGGCCACACCGGGTTGGTCTGCTGAACCCGTGTTCACGCTGGGAGAAATCAAGGTCACGGCATCTCCACTGTCTACCGGGAAGATGGGCAGTGAATCGATTGATATCCAAGACATCCGCGATCAGGATAAAAACACGGTGGGGGAGGCAATCAACCTGATTGGCGGAGCCAACCTCAGCAAAGTCGGGCCTCGCAATGAGCAGATGCTGTATCTGCGCGGGTTCGATCTGCGCCAGGTGCCGATCTATATTGACGGGATTCCCGTCTACGTACCCTATGATGGGTATGTGGACCTTGGACGGTTTTTCACGTACGACCTGTCTCGTATCGAAGTGTCCAAAGGGTTCAGCTCCACACTGTATGGCGCCAACACCATGGGCGGTGCCATCAACCTGATCAGCCGCAAGCCTGTCAAGGCGTTCGAGGGCGAAGCGGGCGCAGGGTTGACGTTTGCCAAAGATGGCGACAACAACGCCAGCAGGGCTTATGTGAACTTGGGCAGCAACCAGGGCAACTGGTATGTTCAGGCCAGTGCGTCCTACAGCGACGAAAAATACTTTCGCTTGCCGGACAATTTCGCACCGGTGGCCTCTGAAGATGGTGGGCCACGCAACAACAGCTACCAGCGTGACCAGAAGCTCAATTTCAAGTTGGGGCTGACCCCAAACGCCACAGACGAGTACGCGGTCAACTTCGTGTCTCAGGATGGCGTCAAAGGGGTGCCGCCTTATGCTGGTACAACCTCGGGCATTGCGCCACGCTACTGGCAATGGCCCTACTGGGACAAGGACAGCCTGTACTTTCTGTCGAACACCCGGATTGGTGCGCACAACCTGAAGCTGCGTGTGTACCACGACACCTTCAAGAATTCGCTGTACACCTACGACAACGCCACGTACAGCACGCAAAATCTCCGGTCATCATTCCGCAGTTGGTACGACGATTACACCAATGGGCTGAGCGTCGAGGGTGACCTGCGTCTGTCCGACGTCAACCAGCTTCGCCTGGCTCTGCACCACAAGGAAGACGTGCACCGCGAAAACAACGCGGGTGAGCCCATCCGGCATTTCAAGGACCGCACACAGTCGCTCGCCCTGGAAGACAGTCACGCCTTCAACGACCGCCTGTCGTTGGTGACGGGCCTGATTTACAACCGGCGCGAAACCCTGCAGGCCGAGGATTTCCAGAACGGTGTGATCAAGCCGTTTCAGTTGGGGGTGAACGACGCCACCAATGGCCAGATCGGGTTGTTCTACCGCGCAAGCGACACGGGCAAGCTCCATGCCACCATTGCCCAGAAGAGCCGCTTTCCTACCATCAAGGACCGCTATTCCTACCGCCTCGGGACCGCGATCCCCAATGCTGATCTGAAGACTGAGCAGGCCGTTCACTACGAAGTGGGATATGAAGACGTGTACAACAAGCAGCTGGCTTTGGGGGTGAATGTCTTCTACAGCGATATCACCAACCTGATTCAGTCGGTCAGTGTCCCGGCCACGGCCTGCACCAGCCCGCCGTGCTCGCAAATGCAGAACGTCGGCAAGGCCACGTCCAGTGGACTGGAGCTGTCCTTGCGAAGCAGCCAAGGGGCCTGGGACCATGTGGGTAACTACACCTGGCTGGAGCGCCAGAACAAATCCAACCCCGCGGTCAAGCTGACCGACACACCACGCCACAAACTGTTTGCCAGCAGCACCTGGCGGTTTGCGCCGAGCTGGAGCACCACGGGCAGTGTGGAGACCATGTCCTCGCGGTTCTCGTCGACAGACGGTCGACAGGTGGCGGGAGGCTTTGGTGTGGCCAATCTCAAGGCCGGTTACCGTTTGAACAATGGCCTGCTGATCGAGGCTGGGGCACGCAACCTGTTTGACCGCCTCTATGCCTATACAGAAGGCTTCTTCGAAGCCGGGCGCACCTGGTTCTTGCAGTTCAACATGCCTTTGTGAGGCCAAGACCCACAGCGCAAAGGCATGAGGAGGCACACATGACCCCATCTCCCCATTCACGCCGCCGGCTGCTGCAGTGGCTGGCCGGAACGCTGTTGCCGGTGGGGGCTTGCCCCCTGAAGGCCCAGCAGGCGCGGCAGCCGGTGGTGGTGCTCACCAGCTATCCGGACGAAGTGGTGTCGCGGGTGGAGGCGGCTTTCGAAAAGGTCTACCCGGGCTACCGCATGCAGGTGGTCTGGCGCATGCCGCACGATGCCTTGCCCTACCTGCAGCAGCCACGCCAGAGCGGGGTGGACGTCTATTGGAGCGCGTCTCCCCGCACCTTCGCCGCGGCCAAGCAGAGCGGCGTCTGGCGTGCGCTCGACATCTCGCACGAGGGCCTGCCGCCGCAGATCGGCCGCACCCGGATCACGGACTCCGATGGGTTCTACACCGCCACCGAGGTGGCGGGCTACGGTTTTGCAGTGCACACGGCGGCCTTGGCGCAACTGCGCCTGCCCGCGCCCCAGGACTGGACGGACCTGACCAATCCCCTTTACGCCGGCCGCATCGCCTTGCCCATTCCGGAGCGCGTGGGGTTTGCCCCTCCCTTTGTGGAGATCGTGCTGCAGGCCTATGGCTGGGAACGTGGCTGGGCCCTGTGGAGCGAGATCGCAGGCAATGCCAGGATGGTTGGTAACGGGGCCACCTTCGTCACCGACGAGGTGGGCAGCGGGCGTTGTGTGCTCGGTCTGTCCATTGACTTTTTTGTGGTATCCGCGATCGCCAAGGCAGGGCGTGACAGCCCGCTGCGCTTTGTCTATCCTGCGCACAGTGGCATCAACCCATGGCAAATTGCGCTGACTGCGCAATCTGGCAACCCTGTCGGGGGGCGTGCGTTTGCCGAGTTCATTCTTTCAGAGGCGGGGCAACGCATCCTCGCGCACCCGGACATCAAGAAATTACCGGCCCGCCCCTCGGTGTATGCGGGCCTGCCTGCGGGCACTCACAACCCCTTTGCGGCGGCCGATGCAGGCGCTTATGAGTACGACGGTTTGCGTGCGCAGCCGCGTCTGGCCCTGAGTGCGTCGGTGTTCCAGCAGATGCTGGTGGAAGACCATGAGGCACGCGCCCGGCTGTGGCAGCGCCTGCACAGCGCGGAGGTGTCGGGCCGGCGCGATGCCCCCGGGCTGCTGGCAGCGCGGCATGCGCTGGGCCGGCCACCTCTGTCCGAGGCGGCCGCAGCCGATACCAACCTGCTGCGACGCTTCAGAGAGCGACTCGAAGGCTCGGCACGCGGCAGGCTGCTCGATGAGGAGCAGGCTTGGCGTCGCCATAGCCAGGCCTGTCAGCAGGAGGCCGACACTGCGTTGCGGGACGCCGGAGCATGAAGAGGTGGAGGGTGTGCGGCTGGGTCGTGGGCTTGGCCGGGGCGGTGCTGACGGCGCCTGCCCTGGGCCATGCAACAGATGGCACGGTGGCGCTGGCCACGCGTGAAGCCTACAGCCAGCCGCTGCCAGGCCTGAGCGAGGCGCAGCAGCAGGCTTTTGCGCGTGGCCGGGCGCTGTTTCGCCAGAGCTGGGTGGTGGCCCCGGCACTCGACGGGCGCGTCGACGGCTTGGGCCCGCTGTACAACCGCCTGGCTTGTGTCTCCTGCC
>CAZKDU010000023.1:0-13321 GCA_964551485.1 uncultured Burkholderiaceae bacterium | reverse complement strand
ATCGCACGTTGTGGGGGGGCTGGGTCGGGTTGGGGCCGACTTTCTGCTGGTATTTCAGTGGTGACACAGGCTACTCCAGCGACTTCCGGGCTACACAGGCGTGGTTGGCAGCTCGACCCGGCCAACCACGCTTGGATTTGGCGCTGTTGCCAATTGGCGCCTATGAGCCCCGCTGGTTTTTACAGGAGCAGCATGTGAACCCGGACGAGGCAGTGCAGATCCACCTGGACCTGCAGGCCCGGCGCAGCGTGGGCATTCACTGGGGCACGTTCCGCCTGAGCGACGAGGCCCCGGATCAGCCGCCACAGGACCTGGCGCTGGCGCGGCGGGCGCGCCAGATTGCCGATGACGCCTTTGTCACCCTGGCCCTGGGTGAGACCCTGCGCTGGCCGCGCCGCTGAGCTCGGCGGGTCCGGGCTCATGGCGCCAGACGTCCAGCACGTGCGTTGCGTCCCGCATGTGCTGGATCAGCCGGTCCAGGTCTGACTGCAGAGTGGCCGGGTCTGCGCCGGTGCGCAGCCGATGCTCGATGTGCCGTGCCAGGGTGGTCAGGCCCAGCAGGCCAAAGCTGCCGGCATTGCCAGCCAGCCGGTGGCAGAGGGTTTGCAGGGCCTGTGGCTGAGGCGTCTCGCGCAGCCCGTGCAAGGCCTGCTGCTGGGCTTGTGCGTCGTCCAGCCATTGCTGAACCAGGGCGGCGCGTGTGTCGGCGCCGACGGCGTCGTCCAGTTCCCTGAGCACGCGGGGATCGAAGAAGGCAGGGGCAGGTGGCGTGGGCATGGGGGTGGGCTCCGTGTCGAGGGGGGCTGGGGAGTGGTCGGCCACGTCGTGCAGCAGGGCCAACAATTCGCGCCGCATGATGGGCTTGCTCAGATGACCTTGCATGCCGGCTTCGCGCGTGGTTTGCAGGTCTTCGACCAAGGCATTGGCGGTCATGGCCACGATGCGCACCGAGTGGTGTGGCGCGGGAAGGGCCTTGATACGGCGAGTGGCTTCCAGGCCATCCATGCGTGGCATGTTGATGTCCATGAGGATCAAGTCATAGGTGTGGGCGCCGGCCAGGGCCACAGCGGCTTTGCCGTCGTTGGCGAAGCTCAGATGATGGCCTTCGGGTTCGAGCAAGGCTTTCACCAAAGCCTGGTTGGTGCCAATGTCTTCGGCCACCAAGATGCGCAGAGGCCTTGTGGGGGTTGGCGGTTCTGGGCTCGGCGTGCTGTCGATCAAGGTGGCTGGGAGCAACGGGATCTCGAAGCGGAATTCACTGCCTTGGCCCAGCGTACTCTGCACACCAATGCAGCCACCCATGGCTTCCACCAGCCGCTTGCTGATGTACAAGCCCAGGCCAGTGCCGCCATAGTGGCGAGCAACGCTGGGGTCCGCCTGGTGGAATGGCTGAAACAACTGCTCCAATTGTGTGGGTGCCATGCCAATGCCGGAATCTTGCACGCTGACCACCAAGCGTTGATGTTCGGTGTCGCCCTGGGTATTCAGACCAAGAGACACCTGACCACGGTCTGTGAACTTCAGCGCATTGGCCAGCAGGTTGAGGATCACCTGGCGCAGACGGGCGGGATCTCCAGTGATGGCCTCGGGCACCTCGGGGGCCACGCTCACGTTGAGCGCCACGCCTTTTTTTTGTGCCACCACGGCCATCACGCTGCGACAGCTCTCCACGGTCTTTCGTACACGGAATGCCGTGTTGTCCATGCGCAAGTGGCCTGCTTCCATCTTCGACATGTCAAGCATGTCGTTGACCAGGCTCAGCATGTTCAAGGCGCTTTCGTGGATCAGCTGGGACTGGCGCAGGGACTCCTCGGGCAGGGGCTGACGGCTCAGGATTTCCGAGAAACCCAGAATGCCATTGAGTGGTGTGCGGATTTCGTGGCTGACGGTGGCCACAAAGCGAGATTTGGCCGCGCTGGCCTGTTCGGCATCATGGCGAGACTTTTCCAACGCGGCCTCGGCCTCCTTGCGCGGGGTGATGTCGAGCACGATGCCGTCCCAGATGCTCTGGCCGTCCTGGCGGCGGTGGTGGGCTTCCAGCAGCACCCACACCATCTGCCCGTCCGGGCGCACAGCACGGTACTCGGTGGAAAAGCTCTCGCCGAGGCTGAATGCCCGTGCGTGCACTGCCCGAAGCTTCGGCTTGTCTTCCACGTGCACGGTGCTGAAAATGGCACGCACATCATTCAGCAGGTCCTCGCGCGCCACGCCGTACAGGGTCTGACTGTGCGGGCTCACATAGGTGAAGCAGGGCTGGCCAGACGGGAGCTTGCGCAGCTGGAAGATCATGCCCGGCCCGTTCTCGGCAATTGTGTCAAAGCGAGTTGACAGCTCTTGGTAAAGGCGCTCGGTTTTGTCGTGCTGCTGTCTGAGCGATGACACCAACTGGCGCAGACTGGCCCGCAATTGCGCTACTTCCCAGGTGTCTTCATGGCGTTCAGGGAAGTCGGCGCTTGGGGCTTGGTTCGATTCCTGTGCCTGGGCGATGTGCTGGGCATCGGCCGTCAGTTGCTTCAGCGGGGCCATCATGCGGCGCATCAGCACCACCATGATCAAGCCGCCTGCCAACAGCAACCCAAAACCGATGGCTGCACCGCTGGTGGCCAGGCGCCGTTGTGCAGCTCGCACATCGTCCAGTGGTTCTATCACCGCGATGCGCCAGCCCAGGCGCGGGTAGGCGTTGGTTCCATTCAGGGTGGCATAGCCCACCAGCACGCGTTCCCCGTCCTGGTAGGCCTCGGTGTAGCCCTCGCGACCGGCCAGGAAGTCCTGCCGGCTTTGTACGCTCCAGTCCAAGCTGTGGTTGATCCCTTCGCTGACTAGCACCTCGCCGTTGCGACCGAGCAATTGCACGGCCACGGTGAGCCGCTCGGCACGTGAGGCGTCGTCCAACACCTGTGTGATGATGTTGCCGAACCAGTGGATGTTGATGTGTGCACCCAGCACGCCCCAGACCGATTGATCGCTGCGGTGCAGCGGCACCGCGATGTCGATCAGTCGAGGCAGGCGGTTACCGGCTTCGGCGGGCAGGTGTGGTGCCAGCAACATGGCCTCATGCACATCGTGGATGACAGGGGCCGTCTGCCCTTCGATGAACCAGGGGCGCTTGGCCGCGCTCTGACCTTCCAGCACGCCACCCGTGGAGGCCAGGATTTGGCCGCGCATGTCAGAGATGCCCGCCCAAGCGTACTCGGGATAGTGCGAGCGCAGCTTGTCGATGCGGGTGCGCAATTCGCTGGCCCCCATCTGGTCTGAGAGCAACACACCGTTGTCAGCAAAACGCGCGATCGTCCGAAAACGCTCGTACAGGGCGTTGTCGATGCGCTGGGCCACGTTGTGGGCCAGCAGGGCAGCGCGGTGGCCGTTGACCTCGGCCAGGTGGCTCGAGGTGACGGTGTTGATGGCGCTGATGACGGCCACAAACACCATGGCCAGCAGGCCCAAGGCGCTGGCGATCATCTTGAACGACAGCGATGAGAGACGCGGGGCGCGGGCGGTCCGCGGGTGGTGCGGGGGCTGCATGGGTGGTGCTGGGCAAGGGCCTGGGTGTGCGGGCCTGACCGGATGAGGGGTCATTGTGTTGGCAAACCCTCGACTTCGTCCAGCCAGTGGCCAGTGGCAGCCTGCACGGCAGCGGTGGGGCTTGGGGACGGGTTGGTGGGTGGTGCATCAAACAAGAGGGTGTAGTGGGTGCCGTTGCCCGGCACACTGTGCACATGGATCTGAGCGCCCAGCAACTCCAGGGTGGTCAGGGTCAGAGACAGCGCAGCCCCGCTGGGAACCAAGGCATGGTGACCGTCCGGGGTGTGCCAGGTGCGATGAAACAGGTGTGGCACGTCCAACGGGGGCAGGCCTGAACCCTGGTCTTCGATGTCCACCTGCCAGCCAGACGAGGCGGTGCGTGGGGTCATGCTCACACGCACCACACCGCCCTGCGGGCTGTGCCGCACGGCCTTGCTCACCAAACGGTCCAGTGTGGATGTAAGCCAGTTTGCATCGCTGACCAAGTGTGCCGAGGCCAGGTGCTCGGGCCGGGCTTCGAGCAGCGCTTGCACTTGGCGTTCTCGGGTTGCGGGGGCATGGCTGTGGGTGTGCACCAGTTGGCGCAACAACTCACCCAAGTTCACTGGGCCCCAATGGGGGCGTTGCAGACCCAGCTCCAGCCGGGCCAGTTCGATCACATGGCCCACCCCTTGGGCCAACTCGGCGCTGAGCCGCTGGGCGTGGTGAGCGGCGTCCTGGCGCAGCCGCTCGGATGGCCCTTCCACCATGCGCTGCGTGATGTTGGCCAACTGTTGCAGCGGGGGGCACAGCTCGTGGCTGAGGGCATTGAGCAGGGTGGACTTGACGTCGTCTTGCCGCTGCAGGCGGCGACTGGTGATTTCAAGTGCCTGTGCGCGTTGGTTGCGTTCTTGGTCATGCACATGAAAGCGCCAGGCGGCCAGCCCCATCACCAGGGTGAAGGTCAAAGCCAGCGTGGCGTCAAACCACAGGTGATCCCAGAGCAACGTGCCCAGGGTCTGCACAGGAAGGCCGGCCACCACGATCAGCGGGTAATCAGGCAGGGCACGGTGGGCCAGCCAGCGGCGTTCACCGTCAATCGGGCTGACCGATTCGATCAAGCCGGTGTCATTGGCCAGCAGAGGGGCCATGGCCTCGGCAGAAGAGGCCAGGTCCTGGCCGATGGCGCTGCGCGGCTCGCTTTCGCGGGCGCGCACCACACCATCGCGACCGATCAGGGTGAACAACCGGTCCTTGAGGCTGCCCAATTCGTTGAACAGCCGTTCAAAATGTCGGGGCTGCAAGGCCACTGCCACCACACCGGCAAAAGGCATGCCCGGGCGACCCAGGCGCCGGCTCAGGTACACCACTTGTTCGCCGGTGGTGCGATCGATCAGGGGACGCGAGATGTACACCTGCTGATGGGTGCCGTTCACGTGCACCTGCCAGTACTCTTGATCGGACAGGTTGATGCGCTGCCAGGGAACGGACGCATTGATCAGCCAGCCAGCCGGGTCAATCAGACTGACCTTGCCAATCAGGTTCTGGACTTCGGCAAGAGGCGGGATGTAGTCGCGCAGATCGGCCAGCAGGCGCCCCTGGTCTGCGTCGCGTTGAATGGCCCAGGTGATTTGGTCGGCTGCGTTGAAGGTGTGCAGCACGTCTTCGGCGAAGACGCGGGTGGTGCGGTGCAGTTGGGCGAACTGTTGCTCACGGGTCTGATGCCAGTCGTGCCGCCATTCCATGGCGAGCACAAGCCAGGCCAATGCCATCAGGCTCAGGGTGCCCAGCCACAGGCGCCGTTGCAAGGGCGCCCCACGCTGCCATGCGCCACGCAAAAACGCCCAGGCCCCGGCGGCCCGCAATGGGGTACCGGCCTGGGTGGCGGCAGGAGGTGGAGGGGACATGGCGGCCAGCGGGCGGTGCGGGACTTTCCCGCAATCTGCCCGACTTTAAGCAAGCCAGGGTGTTCCAGTGGGGCAAAAAGTTGCCCGAAACGCGGGCATCTCTAGAGGGCTCGATGCGCTGGGGTGGTTTACAAAATCTGGCTGAAACCCTTGCTGAATGGACTCCTTTTGCTATCAAAAAGAGAGTCTTATGGGCTGGTCTCAATAGGCCACATAAGGGCCGTTGCCATAAGGCGTACTGCTGGCTTCAATGGCGGTGAACACCTTGCGACCAAAGAAAAAGGGCAAACCCCAGTCAAAGCCCGTGGCCGTGCCAACGTCCACCGCCACTCCGCCGACTGGCGCAGCCGCCACGTTGGAGGCGAGTGCATCCAGGTTGACCAGCCGAAAACTCACCGAGGTGGAGGCGCTGCCTGTGGCGGCACGGTTGGTGGCGGTCAACACGGTGGTGCTCAGAGGGCAGTAAAAGCCGAGTGACAAGGTGCAGCGGCGCAGGCTGCTGTCCGGGAAGAAGATGCCGTTGGAGCCGGTGTCCAAAAAGCTGGTGCTGTATGTGCGGCCCTTGTAGACCGTGGGGAACTGGCCATTGCCATCCACGCTGTAGACCCGGGCCGAGCCGGTCAGGGTGTTGTTGCTGCTGGTGCCGATGCCCAGGACCAGGCTGCCGTTGACCTGGGTGCTGCCGTTGTCAGCCACCGCGGGCAGATCGACCAGTACCCCGTTGTTGTGGGTTTTGAATGCCGCCACCGGGTTGCCCACCTGGTTGGCCAGGGGCACGGTGGTGCCGCTGCAAACGCCGGCACTGCAGGCGTAGTAGAGACCGGCACTGGTCTGGGTGGTGCACAGACTGCCACAGTCCTGGCGGAAATGGCCCACACCCAGGATGCCGTTGGCGCCCAGGGCCGCGACCGTGCTGTTGTTGCTGCCGGTGTTGCGGCAGGCACTGGGCACGTTGATGAAATTGCTGCCGCCATCGCCCACCAGCTGCACCGGCAGGTTGCTGGCGACCTCACCGGCCAAGCGCACGTCGGCGCGGCGCACCGAACCCCAGGTGAAGCCGTCGGCGAATTGGGCGCATTCACCCAGAGGCCGTCCGTTGCCATCGCTCACCGAAGGCAGTGCCAGGCTGCCAGCCCCGGTTTCCGAGAGGATGCGCAGACCGGACGAGCCCGTGTCTACCAGCACGTGGTCGATGGTGCGACAGTTCACCAAGCTGCCTGGGCTGCACAGGGTCACGCTGACAAACGGGATGTTGAACACCCCGATGGCGCTGGGTGGCCCGGCATTCACGGTGATGGGCACGACGTTGCCAATGCCCAGAGCCACCGTGGGTGTGAGTGAGGTGCTGGTGGCCGTGCTGGTGCCGCTGCTGGGCGTTGCCGCATTGACCGAGGTCGACGGCGTTTTGTCACCGCCGCCGCAGGCCGACAGCAGCAGACCCAGCGCCAGGCCCGCCAGGGCGTGACCTCCCCAGGAGGGCAAGTGGGGCAGAAAGCGGCGGGGGCGGTTCATTGCAGGTCCTCCACACTGAAGCCTGAAGGCAGTGCGCTGCGCAGGTAAGACAGTCCGTGGAAGGCGCGCAGGCGGCCGCGCGACACCACCACCAGCTCGCTGTCATCCAGGCGCACCTGGGCGTGGCCGGCATGTGGGCGGCGAGCGCCTTCGTGCAGCAGCGCTTGGAAGTGCGGGCCGAGCAGCGCCTGCAGGTCGGGCTGGACCGGGCCCTGCCAGGTCACGGCAAACACCTTGTTGCCGGCGTCCACGTACTCCCGCACCACCACACCGGATTCCAGGGCGCGCTGCTGCACGGTGTAGGGGGTGGTAGCGCTGGTCATGCGGGCCACCCGCACCGGAACCCCAACGGCTTGCAGGCTGTTGTCGACCAGTTGAAGCGGAGTGCCGCCCAGCACAGCCCAGCAGGGCAGGCAAGTGGCCAGGCCGGCCCCGGCCAGCAGGGAATGTAGACGCATGGAGTCTCCTGGGTACGGTGGGTGCGGCGACCGGAGGACGCTGCCCAAGTGCTACGCAGTTAAAATTCTGCTGGATTTCATGACCAAGCCCGGTGCAGGGCCATGGGCCGCGTTCAATTGTTGGCAGATTTGCCGGAATTCTTCAGCGCCAAGGCGTGGCTGTACAACAGGTTGCGCGGCGTGTGGGTGATGTCTGCCGCCAGGCGCACTGCACTCTTGAGCGGCAATTCTTCCAGCAGCAAGCCGAGCACACGCGCACTCTCGGCCGGAATTGCCTCTGCGTTGTCTGGCGCAGCGGCTTGTGGGTGCAGCAGCAGCGCGAACTCGCCCCGTTGACGCTGGGGCGCCGCATCCAGCCAGCCCGCTAGGTCGACCGCGGGCAGGGTGACGATCTCCTCGAATTGTTTGGTCAACTCCCGGCCCACGGTCACGCGACGAGACCCCAGCATGGCCAGTGAGCGGGCCAGGGCCATGACGCGATGTGGCGCTTCCAGCAGCAGCACAGTGCGAGCCTCGGCGGCCAGGGCCTGCAGGGCCTGGTTCCGCTCACCGGCCTTGACGGGCAGAAAGCCTGCGAAGACGAACGCGCTGGGCTGGTCGTCCGCTGCCACGGCGCCGGCCACGCTGAGCAGCGCCGTCACGCTGCTGGGGCCGGGCAGGGGCACCACCGGCAGTGCCGCGCCCTGGACCGCCGCCGCCAGACGCGCGCCCGGGTCGCTCACTGCGGGGGTGCCGGCATCGCTCACATAGGCCACACGGTGGCCCTGGCGCAGCCGCTCCAGCACGGCCTGTGCGGCCTGGGTCTCGTTGTGCTGGTGCACCGCCAGCCACTGGCTTGGGGCCTTGTCGATGCCATAGGCGCGCAGCAGGGCCTGGGTGTGGCGGGTGTCCTCACAGGCCACCACATCGGCCAGGCCGAGCACGTGCAGGGCACGCAGGCCAATGTCGGCCAGGTTGCCAATGGGCGTGGCCACCACGTACAGGGCCCCCTGCGGATAATGTTGGGACGCAGCGGCCTCACGGGCCGCCACCAGGGCAGAAGCAAACAAACCGCTCAATGATGTTCCTCAAGACGCCGGCCACCACCAAGCAGCGCGGGGACGCGGCCGAAGCCCAGGCTCTGCAGCACCTGCAGGGCGCAGGCCTGCGCCTGATCGAGCGCAATTATCGGACGCCCGGGCGCGGGGGAGGCGAGATCGACCTGATCATGCGCGCACCCGACGGCACCCTGGTGTTTGTCGAGGTGCGCCAGCGAGCCAGCACCACCCATGGGGGTGCGGGGGCCAGCGTTGGCCAAGCCAAGCGCCAGCGCATTGTCTTTGCGGCGCGCCACTACTTGATGCGCTGGTCTCAGCCCCCGGCCTGCCGCTTCGATGTGGTGCTGATGGAACCCACAGGCCTGCAATGGCTCCAAGGAGCGTTCGAGTCATTCTGAGACGCTATGATGGCCCCCCATGTTTGAGCAACGCATCCAACAGCATTTCATCGACAGCGCCGACCTCAAGTACCAGTCGGCGCAGACCCTGAGCAAACCCATCGCTGCCGCCGTGCAAGCGGTACTGGCCTGTGTCACCAGTGGTGGCAAGGTGCTGGCGTGTGGCAACGGAGGGTCGGCTTCGGATGCCCAGCATTTTTCGGCCGAGTTCATCGGGCGTTTCGAACGCGAACGCCCCGAGCTGGCGGCGATTGCGCTGACCACCGACAGCTCCATCCTCACGGCCATTGCCAACGATTACGACTACAACCAGGTCTTTGCCCGCCAGGTGCGCGCCCTGGGCCAGCCCGGTGATGTGCTGCTGGCCATTTCCACCAGCGGCAACTCGGCCAATGTGCTGGCCGCGGTCGAGGCTGCGCACAGCCGCGACATGAGCGTGGTGGCGCTGACCGGGCGTGGCGGCGGCAAGATAGGCCTGGCGCTGCGCGAGACCGATGTGCACATCTGCGTGCCCAGCGACCGCACTGCCCGCATTCAGGAAGTTCACATTCTCGCCCTGCACTGCCTGTGCGACGGGGTGGACAGTCAATTGCTCGGAGAACAGGAGCCTTCCGCATGAACCGCCTCACGCATGCCCGTCTGACCCGCCTTGCCCTGGCCTCGCTGGCCGCTGCTGCGCTGGCCGGCGCGCTCAGTGCCTGCGCCCCGCTGGTCATGGGGGGCGCTTTCGTCGGCACCACCCTGGTGGCCACCGACCGCCGTACCTCGGGTGCCCAGGTCGAGGACGAGGGCATCGAGCTGCGCAGCAGCAATCGCATCCGCGAGCGCCTGGGTGACCGTGTGCACGTGAACGTGACCAGCTACAACCGCATGGTGCTGCTCACGGGCGAGGCCTCAAGTGCTGAAGACAAGCAGTTGGTTGAGCAGATCGTGTCCGGCGTGGACAACGTGCGCAGTGTGGTCAATGACCTGGGGGTGCTCGGCAGCTCGACTCTGACTCAGCGCTCGTCCGATACCCTGGTGACGGGCCAGGTCAAGGCCGCGCTGGTGGATGCCAAGGACGTGTTTTCCAACGCCTTCAAGGTCGTGACCGAGCGTGGCACGGTGTACCTCATGGGCCGCGTCACGGCACGCGAGGCCGACCGCGGCACCGAGATCGCACGCAGCGTGAGCGGTGTGCAGCGGGTGGTGCGTGTCTTCGAGATCATCACCGAAGACGAGCTCAAGCAGTACATCCCGCCCGAACCCACCAAGAAGTGAGCACAAGGGGCGCGCTGCCGTGCCCGGTGCCCTCGTCTGCCGCTCTTGCCGCGCAGGCGTTCTCAGCGCAGGCGCCGGACCAGGCTTGAGGTGTCCCAGCGCTGACCACCCATGGCCTGCACGTCGGCGTAGAACTGATCGACCAGGGCCGTGACTGGCAGGCGCGCGCCGTTGCGCTGGGCCTCGGCCAGCACCAGACCCAGGTCCTTGCGCATCCAGTCCACCGCGAAACCAAAGTCGAACTGGTCGGCCACCATGGTCTTGCCGCGGTTGTCGAGCTGCCAGCTTTGCGCTGCGCCTTTGCCGATCACCTCCAGCACCTGCGCCATGTCCAGACCGGCCTTCTGCCCGAAGGCGATCGCCTCGCTCAAGCCCTGCACCAGCCCGGCGATGCAGATTTGGTTGACCATCTTGGTGAGCTGACCGGCACCGCTCTCGCCCATGCGGGTGAAGGCGCGCGAGAACGCCAGTGCCACAGGACGGGCGCGCTCAAAGGCGCTGGTCACGCCGCCACACATCACCGTGAGCTGGCCGTTCTGGGCGCCGGCCTGGCCGCCGGACACCGGGGCGTCGATGAACCACAGCCCCTGGGCCTGGGCTGTGGCCGACAGCTCGCGAGCCACATTGGCCGAGGCCGTGGTGTGGTCCACGAACACGGCGTCCGCCGGCATGCCGGCGAAAGCCCCGTCCGCACCCAGCACCACGCTGCGCAGGTCGTCGTCATTGCCGACACAGCAGAACACGAGCGCTGCACCGTGGGCGGCCTCGCGTGGGGTGGCGGCGTGCCGCACCGTGCCCGCGGCGTGCTCGTCGCACCAGGCCTGAGCCCGGGCCTGGGTGCGGTTGTAGACCGTGACCTGGTGGCCGGCCCGAACCAGGTGGCTGGCCATGGGGGCACCCATGACACCCAGGCCGAGAAAGGCCACGCGCTGAGGGGAAATAGGGTCGTAACTGCGGGGGGCGGTGTGGGCCATGGCGTGGGTGTGGAGCAGAGTGAGGGTAAGGTGGAGGATATAGCGGAATGCATTGGCACGCCGCGCCCGGCCATGCCCACCTGCCCGCGCTCGGGCGGCGGTCACCGCCCATCAGACGATGGCCAGGTCCTGGGTGCCGGCCGACAGGTCCTGTGACTTGCCGCGTTGGCTGCTGAGCTTGATCTGCAGGCGCAGGTCGTTCACGGAGTCGGCGTGGCGCAGCGCATCCTCGTAGCTGATCTGGTGGCTTTCGTAGGCGTCGAACAGCGCCTGGTCGAAGGTCTGCATGCCGAGGTTGCGGCTCTTCTTCATGATCTCCTTGATGCCGGCCACCTCGCCCTTGAAGACCAGGTCGGAGATCAGCGGGGTGTTCAGCAGGATCTCCACCGCGGCCAGCCGGCCCTTGCCGTCCTGGCGCGGAATCAGCCGCTGCGAGATCAGGCCCTTGAGGTTGAGCGACAGGTCCATCAGCAGCTGCGAGCGGCGCTCCTCGGGGAAAAAGTTGATGATGCGGTCCAGTGCCTGGTTGGCGCTGTTGGCGTGCAGTGTGGCCATGCACAGGTGGCCGGTTTCGGCGAAGGCGATGGCGTGCTCCATGGTCTCGCGGTCCCGGACTTCACCCATCAGGATCACATCAGGGGCCTGGCGCAGCGAATTTTTCAGCGCCGCCTCCCAGGAATCGGTGTCCAGGCCCACCTCGCGCTGCGTGACCACGCAGTTCTTGTGCGGGTGGATGAACTCCACCGGGTCCTCCACGGTGAGGATGTGGCCGTGCGAGTTCTCGTTGCGCCAGTCGATCATGGCCGCCAGCGTGGTCGACTTGCCCGAGCCGGTGGCACCCACCAGCACACACAGGCCGCGCTTGGCCATGGCCACGTCCTTGAGCACCTGGGGCATGCCCATGCCGTCGATGGTGGGCAGCGTGGCCGGGATCACGCGCAGCACCATGCCCACCTTGCCCTGCTGCACAAAGGCGCTGACCCGAAAGCGCCCGATGCCCGACGGCGCGATGGCGAAGTTACACTCGCGCGTGCGCTCGAACTCGGCGGCCTGCTTGTCGCTCATGATGGCGCGCGCCAGCGCCAGCGTGTGGCTGCCGTTGAGCGGCTGCGACGACACCTTGGTGAGCCGGCCGTCGACCTTGATCGCGGGCGGAAACTCGCTGGTGATGAACAGGTCGCTGCCGTTGCGGCTGAGCAGCAGCCGCAGCAGGTCGTTGATGAACTGGCTGGCCTGGTCGCGTTCCATGCTGGCGGGGCTGTGGTGTCTAGGTGGGTTGGTGGGCCTTGCGCTCACCGATGTTGCGCAGGCGGTGGGCGAGCTTGCGTGCGAGCAGCGCGATCAGGTTGGCGGCCAGCGCGGTGTCGGCCGTCATCATGTGGTCCAGTGCCTCGGCGTCCAGCACCGCCAGGTCGCAGCGGCTCAGCGTGGTGCATTGGGAAAAGCGCAAGCCGCTGTCGAGCAACGACATCTCGCCCAGGATGTGGCCCGGCCCGGCCTCGGTCAGCCGTGTGCATTCACCCCAGGGTTGGATGCGGTCCACCGCCACGTTGCCGGCCAGCACCACCAGCATGAAGTCGCTGTGTTCTCCCTGGCGGATCAGGTCGCGGTTGGCGGGCACCCGTTCGAAAGAGAAGAACCGCTCCAGCCGGTACACGGCCGAACTGTCCAGGCGGGCCATGTCGCGGTCGTCTGCCCAAAGGGTCTGCAGCTGCTCGGCCGCACGCGTGGTGGCCAGGTGCTCGGCACCCACCTCGATGGCACGCGAGGACCAGCGCACCACATCGCCCGAGGCAATGCCATGCTGCGCAAACGCACTGCTGAACAGCAATGAGTCTTCGGTGCCAGGGTGTGAACTCCGGCCTGTGAGGCGGCGCAGCAGGGATTTCATGTGTCACCCCAGAAAGTTGTCGGGCACCTTGGCCTTGCTGCGGGCTTCGCCGGCCGTGATGACGCCGCGGCGCACCAGGTCGGTCAGGTTCTGGTCGAGTGTCTGCATGCCCACGCCCGAGCCGGTCTGGATGGCCGAGTACATCTGCGCGATCTTGGCCTCGCGAATCAGGTTGCGGATGGCCGGCGTGCCGATCATGATCTCGTGCGCCGCCACGCGGCCTGTGCCGTCCTTGATCTTGCACAGGGTCTGCGAAATCACCGCCAGCAGCGACTCCGACAGCATGGCGCGCACCATGTCCTTCTCCTCGGCGGGGAAGACGTCCACGATCCGGTCGATGGTCTTGGCCGCGCTCGAGGTGTGCAGGGTGCCGAACACCAGGT
>CAZKDU010000022.1:11929-13898 GCA_964551485.1 uncultured Burkholderiaceae bacterium | reverse complement strand
GGCCAAGTTCCCCCTGGTGGGCGACCCCACCCACGCGCTGACCAATGCCTTTGGCGTGCACATCCCCGAAGAAGGCCTGGCCCTGCGCGGCACCTTCGTGATCAACCCCGATGGCGTGATCAAGACGGCCGAGATCCACTCCAACGAGATCGCCCGTGACGTCAAGGAAACCCTGCGCAAGCTGAAAGCCGCCCAGTACACCGCCGCCCACCCCGGCCAGGTGTGCCCGGCCAAGTGGAACGAAGGCGCCAAGACCCTGACGCCGTCGCTGGACCTCGTGGGCAAGATCTGACCCCGATGGTGTCCGTCCCGTGCGGCGCCCCCGCACGGGCAGCCGGCCCCAAGCCGTGCTGACAGGCCCGCCGGCACACCCTGCCGGGCCTGCCAAGACGGTTTGACCTTAATTGTTTGCCTCGGAAGAACACCCCATGCTCGACGACAGCCTCAAAACGCAACTCAAGGCCTACCTGGAACGCGTGCAGCACCCGGTGCAACTGGTGGCTTCGCTCGACGAGCGCCCGGCCTCGGCCGAGATGCGCGAACTGCTCGACGAGATAGCCGGCCTGTCGGACAAGGTGACGGTGCGCTTCGACGGCAGCGACACTCGCCGCCCATCGTTCCAGATCAGCCGCGCCGGTGCCGACATGGGCGTGCGCTTCGCCGCCATCCCCATGGGCCACGAGTTCACCTCGCTGGTGCTGGCCCTGCTGCAGGCCGGCGGCCACCCGCCCAAGGTCGAGGCCGAGGTGATCGACCAGATCCGCGCGCTTGACGCCGACCTGGTGTTCGAGACCTACATGTCGCTGACCTGCCACAACTGCCCGGACGTGGTGCAGGCACTGAACCTGATGGCCGTGCTGAACCCGCGTGTGCGCCATGTGGCCATCGACGGCGGCCTGTTCCAGGCCGAGGTGGAAGAGCGCCAGATCATGGCCGTGCCCGCGGTCTACCTGAACGGCCAGCCCTTTGGCTCGGGCCGCATGGAGCTGAGCGAGATCCTGGCCAAGGTGGACACCGGTGCCGCTGCGCGCGACGCCGCCCGGCTGGCGCAGAAGGACGCGTTCGACATGCTGATCGTCGGTGGCGGCCCCGCCGGTGCCGCCGCGGCCGTGTACGCGGCGCGCAAGGGCATCCGCACCGGCATCGTGGCCGAGCGCTTTGGCGGCCAGACGCTGGACACGCTGGGCATCGAAAACTTCATCTCGGTGCAGGAAACCCAAGGCCCGAAGTTCGCCGCCGCCCTCGAAGCCCATGTGCGGGCCTACGAGGTCGACATCATGAACGGTCAGCAGGTCCAAGCGCTGCTGCCCGCGGCCCAGCCCGGCGGCCTGGCCACGGTGCGGCTGGCCAACGGCGCCGAACTGCAGGCCCGCTCGGTGGTGCTGGCCACGGGCGCGCGCTGGCGCAACGTCAACGTGCCCGGCGAGGCCGAGTACAAGAACAAGGGCGTGGCCTACTGCCCGCACTGCGACGGCCCGCTGTTCAAGGGCAAGAAGGTGGCCGTCATCGGCGGCGGCAATTCGGGCGTGGAGGCCGCGATCGACCTCGCCGGTGTGGTGGCCCATGTGACGCTGATCGAGTTCGCCGACCAGCTCAAGGCCGACGCCGTGCTGGTCAGCAAGCTCAAGAGCCTGCCCAACGTCGTGGTGCACACCAGCGCACAGACCACCGAGATCGAAGGCGATGGCCAGAAGGTCACCGGCCTGCGCTACAAGGACCGCGTGTCCGGCGCCGAGCACCAGGTGGACCTGGCCGGTGTGTTTGTGCAGATCGGCCTCGTGCCCAACACCGAGTGGCTCAAGGACACGGTCGAACTGAGCCGGTATGGCGAAATCGTGATCGACGCCCGTTGCGCCACCAGCGTGCCCGGCGTGTTCGCGGCCGGCGACGTGACCACGGTGCCGTTCAAGCAGATCGTCATCGCCGCCGGCGAAGGCGCCAAGGCCGCGCTGTCGGCCTTCGACCACCT
>CAZKDU010000022.1:0-11919 GCA_964551485.1 uncultured Burkholderiaceae bacterium | reverse complement strand
GCAGCCCTCTGGTGACCGCCACCGAGCCAGCCCTGGTGGGCTGAAGCACACCGCACATCACCGCCCAGTGGGTCGGTGATGTGCACCAACAAAGACCGAGAAAAACCGAGGCCGCACGCGGCGGCCCCCGGCGCTCAGAACGGGTTCAGCGTCTTGGTCTTGGTGTAGCTCATGTAGCCGATGCTGGCCCCGGCGCGAAGGCCCACACCCAGGCGGATCGGCGCCAGGATGATGTCGCCACGCTGCTGGTAGTTGATGCCCACGCCCCCCACGTAATAGAAGCTGCCGTCCACCGAAGGAAAGCGCTGGAACAGCTTCTCGCTGTTGTTCAGGTGGTAGATCAGCACGAACACCTTGGCCGCGTTGGCGCCGAAGTCGAAACCGATCGATGGACCCTGCCAGTACACGCGCCGCGTGGCACCGCTCTTGAGCTTGAGTGTGCCGTCACCGTAGCGCAGGCCCACGGTCACGGCGCCGCTGGCCTCCTCCCCTTTGATGTAGCCCACGGGGCGGCCATGCTCCTTGAAGGCTTTCTCGATCACCTTGGCCAGGCCCTCGGTGGTGGAGCCAAAGAACTCGGTCGCGTCCTTGAGGATGGAGTCCTGGTCGTAGGTGCTCTTGTCGTCGGCGGCGGCTGCGGGTGGCGGCGCGTCGGCGGCAAAGGCCGGGGCCCAGGCCAGGGCGCTGGCCAGCAGGGCCGACTGCAGACCAGTCTTCAGCAGGCCGCGGCGCTGCGGCATGGGGGACTTTGGGTGATGGGGCTGTGCGCTCATCGTCACTCTCCTTGGTTGGTTTTGCGTTGTGGGAAAGGCCCAGGTCCGGGAGTTGCCCAACCCGCCAGGTGGCAAGCCAAGCCCACAGACCAGGGCCCATGTTCTCACGAATTCCGGGCACTTTCCACCTCGGCCTCGGCTTGCGCCGGGTTACCCCCAGCGCCTGTGAACCACACTGTGGACAACCGCAGGGACAACCCCGCCAAGCCGCGCCAGGCCTGGGCTGGCGGGCGTTGCTCATTTGACAGGCAGATGACACCCCGCTACCCCACCTGGCATGGCCACCATCCGGCGAAACTACAAAATTCATAGCAAACAATGACGACTTGGCAAGGGCTGAGGGCCATTTTTGTCATGGATGCTGGCAAAATCGGCCGGCCCCAACCCACCGCGCACCGGTTCACCCTCTCACCCTGCGTCTGCCCTGCAAGCCCAGCCCCATGACCCCTGCCCTGACCCTGCTGTGGCGTGACGAGCACCTGGTGGCGGTGCACAAGCCGCCGGGCTGGCTGGTGCACCGCACCGGGCTGGACGCTGGCGAAACCCGCTGGGTGGTGCAAGCCCTGCGCGATCAGATCGGCCAGCGCGTGTTCCCGGTGCACCGGCTCGACAAAGGCACCTGTGGTGTGCTGCTGCTGGCCCTGCACGCCGAGGCCGCACGTGCCCTGGGCCAGGCCTTCGAGGCCCAGGCCGTGCACAAGCGCTACCTGGCCCTGGTGCGGGGCTGGCCGCCCGACACGGCCGAGGTGGACCACCCACTCAAACCCGACGATGCGCCAGACCACGCGCCCGCCCAGCCAGCCCACACCCGCTTTCGCACACTGGCGCGGCTGGCCTGGCCCGAGGCCTTCGACCCGCGTTTTCCCATGACCCGCCTGGCCGTGGTCGAAGCCCGCCCCGGCACCGGGCGGCGCCACCAGATCCGCCGCCACCTGAAGCACCTGGCCCACCCCATCCTGGGCGACGCCACCCACGGCAAAGGCCCGCTCAACCGCTGGTGGGCCGAGCGCCTGGGCGGCCAGCGCCTGTGGCTGCACGCCCAGGCCCTGGACCTGACACACCCCATGACCGGCGCGCCGCTGCAACTGAACAGCGGGCTGTGTTGCCCGGTTTTGGCCACGCCGCAACCTCTGGACGCTGTGCCCTGGCCTGCATTGGCCCCCGCAGAGCAATGGCCCGCACTGCTGGCGCACCTGCGCGCGGCGGGCTGACCTGAAGCACCGGAAGCCCCACTGGGGGGGTGACTCATCCGCAGGCAGGCACTCATGGCGCTCGCCCAAACCCTGGCTGAGCCGATGCAGCCAGCCCTGGCACGCCAGCAGCCACCTGCACGGCCCTGTCAGTCCAGGCGGCTGCCGCAGGCCTGGTGCACCAGGCTGGCCGGGTCGGCCTGCCAGCGCCGCTGCAGCGCATCGCCTCCAGGCAACTCGGGTGCCACCCGCATCGGGCGCACGAGCGCGGCCTCGCCCGCGTCCGCCGGGGGCCCTTCGTCGACCACCACCAGGCGGTAGCGCACACCACGCGACAGGTAGCGCGTGCCGGTGCTGAGCGTCACCATCTCGCTGTAGCGCTGGCCCTCGAGCCGCAGGTGACCGAGGTAGACCACCCGCCCGGGTGCAGCGGGCACACACAGCACCACCCCCGGCCAGGCCAGGTAGGTGTCGTCGGCGAACTGCCCCACACCGATGCGGTCAACCAGGTAGGCCCCGGGAACCAACCGCCAGCGGAAAGACCCATCGGCATCGGCATCGGCATCGGCATCGGCATCGGCATCGGCATCGGCATCGGCCACGGCACCAAAGGCATGGGGACGACCAGTCTGCAGGTTCAGCGCCGTCATCACCGGCGCCGGCCAGGCCGGCCGTGTGCCGCCATAAGGTGCCATCGACCGGCCGTCGATGATGTAGTTGATGCGCCCCGCCACCACTGTGGTCTGAGCATCTGAGCGCTGGCCGGGCCCGGCGTCCGGCACCCAGGACAGGGCACAGCCGCACAGGGCCAGGGGCAGTGTCCAGACGGTCCAGCGGGGGTGCACGGGATCAGTGTACCCAGGCCCCTGCCGAGTCCGCGACATGGATCACGGCATGCGGCCGCCGTGTCACACAACTCGACACCAGGCTTTACAAATCGCCGCGATGGCTTCGCGTGCTGGACAAGGGGGCCGCGCATGATGAAGGCTCATTAATCCCTGTTGGAGTGTTGTCATGAAATCCACCGCCCTTGTGTGTGCCCTGGCTGCCGCGGCGCTGGGCGTGAGCTCAGCGTCGCAGGCCCATGGTGTCGATCGTGACGGCCCGCGCGGCGAGCCGTCGCGCCTCGAGCAGCGCGCGCCGGCCAACCCGGCCCACTCGCCCTGGCCCGACGGCGCCCAGGTGAGTCGCCAGCCGGTCGCGGCGGCGCCCGTCCCCTGGCCGGGCCCGGCCCGCGTCGCACCGCAGCACGACTGGCGCCATGACGGACCGCGTGACTGGCACGGTGGCTCGGGCCACCGCGCCCAGGGCCCGCACTTTCACCGAGGTGGCTACCTGCCGCCGCAATACCGTGGCGGCCACCACGTGGTGCACGACTGGCGTGGCCACCACCTGACCCCACCGCCGCGCGGCCAGCAGTGGGTGCAGGTCGGCACCGATGTCCTGCTGGTGGCCGTGGCCACTGGGCTGATCGCCCAGGTCATCCTGAGCCACTGAGGGACCACACGCCGGGCCGGGCGACCGCCCGTTCACGGGCCCAGCACCTGCTCGATGGCCTGGCGCCAGTGCCGGCCGAGCTTGCGGTAGCCGTTGGCGCTGGGGTGGATCTCGTTGACCCAGTCGTTGCTGTGGCCATGGGTGCCTGGCAGCGCACGTGTGAGCACGCCGGCGGTGTCCACCACGTGCACGTTGGGTAGGTTCAGGCTGCGCACCACGTCGCCCAGGCGGGTGAACAGCAGGTCCACCAGCTCGGCCCACAGCCCCTCAGGCACGTGGTGGGCCCGCAGCGCCGGCGCCAGCCAGGGGCCGCCGCTCGGCCAGGCCGGTGCATCGCGGGCCGTGGGAAAGTCGTAGGTGTGGACGAACAGCGGGGTGTGGGCATTGCGCGCGCTGCCGGCCACGAAGTCGGCGATCTGCCGGGAATTGGCGCGCAGACAGGCCTCGAACCGCTGCCAGGCGGCTTCGTTCACGCAGTCGGCCGCACGCCACGATGGCGCGGCCTGCGGGTCCAGCAGGCGCAGCAGCCGCTGGCCCGGGGCGTGGTCGCTGACGGCATCGATCAGGTCGTTGCCGCCACCGCTGAGCAGGATGGCGTCGAACCGCCAGGCCCGGCTGCCGTGTGCACCACCGCCGATCAGGGCCGGAAATTGGCGTCGCGCCACCAGTCGGCCATGTGGCCCAGCGTGTCGCCCGGCGTGGCGGTCTTGGTCACCAGCGCGCTGTGGCCCAGGCTCAAGTGGTCGATCAGGTTGTCGCCGAACAGCGTGCCGTAGGCAAACCATGAGTCGCCTTCGGCCAGCAGTTGCCAGCCGTACTCGCTGGGGCTGTGGCCGGGCTCGCCGTCGTTGAGCTGCCAGGCCGGTAGGGCTTCACGGGCACGTCCACGGGTGTGACTCCTGCAGGTGCGAAGTTGCCATGGTAGCGCTGGCCGTTAGGTCGAGGCATCAGCGGCGCTGGCGCTGCCATGGCTCGACGGCCTGGTGAACGTGCCGCGCTCGTCAGTGCCGGTCCGGGCCCGGACCGACGTGTCTCAGGTTGTCGAAACCCACCAGCATCACCAAGACTGCGCCCCAGACCGCCACAGGCCCGGCCAACGGGTGCAGCAGGTAGGTGGCCACCGGCGCCACCAGCACCAGCTGCCGCAGGCCCAGGCTGTACAGCACCCCAGCCCTGCGCACATACGCCGCCCCCACCCACGCCCATTGCTGGCGCGCATCGGACCCCACTGGCATGCCGCCGACAAAGCTGGCGTGGTGGTAGTAGCGCACCGCCATCACCGATGACAGCAGCGAGGTGAACAGCAACCCCATCAATGCCAGCTCGACCAACAGGCGCGGGTGCAGACCCGCCCATGCCAGCGCCCCCATGTCGGCTTCGGGCAGCGCGTGCCATGAACCTGCCGCCATCGTCAGTGTGCCCATCAGTCCCAGGATGGCCGTGGACGCCGTCATGGTGGCCGACATCAGGGAGTTGCGCAGGGTCTGCACGGTCAGGATCTCGGACCCCGGCTGGGCCGACACCGCATCGAACCAGACCTGCCGCAACTCCGCATGGGCCGTGCGTGCCATGCGCCGAGGCCAGCGGCGCTGGCCCCACGCCAGCAGGCCTTCATAGGCCAGCACCCCCAGCAGGGTCAGGCTGGCAGCCCACCAGGCATGCATGGCATGGGGAGCCGGCATGTCAACGCCCGGCAACGCCCAGCCGTGCACGGCGCTCGAACACTTCGAACAACACCATGCCGGCCAACATGGCCAACACAAACACCCAGGCCTTGTGTTCGCCCAGGCCCAGCGCTACCAGACCTGGGCCAGGGCAGAAACCCGCGATGCCCCAACCCACGCCAAACAGCACGCTGCCACCGACCAGGCGCCAGTCAATGTGGGTGGCGGTCGGCATCTGCAAACGATCACCCAGCAGCGACTGGCTGCGCCCACGAGCCCAGCCGAACGCCACCAGACCCACGGCGATGGCCCCGGCCATCACGAACGCCAGCGATGGGTCCCAGGCCCCGGCCAGGTCCAGAAAGCCCAACACCTTGTCCGGGTTGGCCATGCCCGACCACAACAACCCCACACCGAACACCCCACCCGCCAACAAGGCTGCCAATGCTTGCATGGTTTTTCCTTTCACAAGACCCACAGGTGCCGCACCACGAACACCGTGGCAAAGCCGGCCGCCATGAACACCAGTGTGGCCACCAGCGAGCGCGGCGACAGACGCGACAGGCCACACACCCCGTGCCCGCTGGTGCAACCACTGCCATACCGCGTGCCCACCCCGACCAGCAGCCCAGCCAGCACAAGCGACCAGGTGCTGGCATCGATGCGCGCCTCGGGCAGGGTCGCCAGCAAGCGGTAAAGCTGGGGGGCAAGCAACAAGCCCAGCACAAATGCCACGCGCCAGGCCACGTCACCCCGCGTGGGCCTGAGCAAGCCACCCAACACCCCACTGATGCCCGCGATGCGCCCATTCAGCAACAGCAGCAAGGCGGCGGCCAGACCAATCAAGACCCCACCGGCCAAGGCCGACCAGGGGGTGAACGCACTCCAGTTCAAATTCACGGCTCACTCCTTAGGACAAAACACACGGTACAGCACAACCAAGATCTCCAGCAACCGGGTATCGGCCACGCTGTAGAACACCTGCTTGCCTTGACGGCGGGTCTGCACCACCCCTTCGCCACGCAATACCCCCAATTGCTGCGACAGCGTGGGCTGCCGGATGCCCAGCTGCTGCTCCAGATCACTCACACACATTTCGCCTTGCGACAGCTGGCACAGCAGCAGCAGGCGGTCTTCATTGGCCAGCAGCTTCAGCGTGCTGACCGCCTCGCCCGCGGCTTGGCGCAACACATCAGGATCAATCAGATGGGCATGCATGGGCAAGAGGGGAGCTGCTGGGTTGGGTGGATTGGCTTGCATTCATTATACAAATGAATATAATATTTTCAAGCAAACTGTTTGAACGAAAGATTGCCATGCCTGCACAGACCACGGTCCGCCCCTTCTTCGACCCCCACACCTGGACGGTCTCCTACGTGGTCTCGGACAACACCACACATTTGGCCGCGGTGATCGACCCGGTGCTGGACTTCGACCTCAAGTCCGGCAGCACCGCCACCACCTCGGCCGATGCCCTGCTTGCTTACCTGCAGCAGGCCGGACTGAAAGTGCAGTGGATCCTGGAAACCCATGCCCACGCCGACCACCTGTCCAGCGCGCGCTACATCCAGCAACAGGCCGGCGGGCAGATCGCCATCGGAGAAAACATCCGCGAGGTGCAGGCGCATTTCAAGAAGCTCTACAACCTGGAGCGCAACTTCCTGCCCGACGGCAGCCAGTTCGACCACCTGTTCCGCGACGGGGAGGTGTTCCACATCGGCGAGGTCGAGGCCACGGCCATGCTGGTGCCCGGCCACACCCCGGCCGACATGGCCTATCGGGTGGATGGTGCGGTCTTCGTCGGCGACACGCTGTTCATGCCCGACGTGGGCAGCGCCCGCGCCGATTTCCCCGGGGGCAATGCGCACACGCTCTACCAATCGATGCGCCGCATCCTGTCCCTGCCGCCGGACACCCGCATGTACGTCTGCCACGACTACCCGCCGGCTGGACGTGCCCCCACCTGGGAAACCACGGTGGCCGCGCAGCGTGCCCACAACATCCATGTGCGCGATGGCATCAGCGAAGACGAGTTCGTGCGCATGCGCCAAAGCCGCGATGCCACGCTCGAGGTGCCCACTCTGATCCTGCCATCGATCCAGGTCAACGTGCGTGCCGGCCAGCTGCCACCCGCCGACGACAACGGCATTGCCTACCTGCGCATCCCGCTCAATGCACTGACTCCCAGGCACACGCCCACCTGACTCCAAGGGAGCGTCACACTTGGTTACGGCATGTGTGGCCGGCTTGGTCTAAGCTGCGTGCATCCACCATGGCCACGCCCTCCACCCTCTGCATCGGCTTTGACCATTGCGAATTCCGCTGGGCACACGGCAGCACATCGCCATTGCTCCTGCGGTTTGGAGTGCAGACACTGCATCTGCACCACACCCCACCCAGCGCCCAGGCGCTGGAACACGCCATCACCACACTCGAAGACGAGATCCTGCGTGTGCAACGGTCCTGGGACAAACCTCCCTTGGGCCCGGTCTGCCTGGCGCAGGGCCATGTTGCCGTCTCCAGCCTGCTGCACCTGCGGCCACCCGGCACGGTCAGGCTGCACCTGGACACGGTGGAGGCCTGGTTTCAGCGCCTGAGCGCCGTCGCCGAAGGGCGGCCAGCCACCAGCGAGCCCACACTGTCACAACCTGACGTGGCCTCGGTGCTGCTGATCTTGCGCGAACTCATGCACCACCTGGGCTTCTCCAGCCTGGCACTGGCCGCTACCATTGATGCCTGAATTCCCGCCCCTTCCACACCCCAACGCCCATGACACGACTCAAGACCACTTTGTTCGGACTCAGCCTGATGCTGGGCACAGCCACCTTGCCGGCCTGGGCCAGCTCCACCGCGGCCTCATCGGTCTCTGACAGCATTGCGGCCTCGGTGGGCAGCATCTCGGACTCGGTCAAACGCTCCAGCGACAGCTCGTCCAAGGCCACCGGCGTGGCCGCCGGCGACTACCAGGTGATGGAGATCGCAGCCATCGACGAGCGCCCAGGCATGCTGCGCATGAAGCTGCAGGCGGTGGCCGGGCGCGGTGGCGAAGGCGAGTTCTACCTCTACCTGCCTCAACAGGCCTACACCCAGAGCGGTCTGGTCACCGGCCAGGTGGTCACGGCACGCCAACGCCCCTACGGCGTGGAGTTCGCCAACACCCAGACCCAGCAGGCCTTCTTCCTGGCCATGGACGACGCCTGGCACCGCGAACTGCAAAGTCACATGGTCACGCTCTGAGCGTGGTCACCGCGCATCGCCCGGTGTGCCGGGGCTGGGCACGCCGCGTGGGTTGGCTCCTGGGCCTGGCCCTGGTGACACTTACCGGGTGGGCCCAGGCCGGCGCCCTGCGCTTCTGCGACCAGCAGCCCAAGCTCAGCCCGGCCCAGCAGGACCGCCTGTTCCGCTTTGGCGCCATCCTCAAAAGCGAGCTCGAAGGCTCCGGCGGGCGGGTGGCGCTGGTGGCGCGCTCGGGCCTGGACCTCGGGCGCTTCGGTGTGCGCTACTCGCATGCCGGTGTGAGCCTGCAGGCCAGCCCCAACGCCCCCTGGTCGGTGCGCCAGCTGTATTTCTCCTGCGACGAACACCAACCACGCCTGTACGACCAGGGACTGTCGGGCTTCGTGCTGGGCGGCAACGACCCTGACAACGGTCATGTGTCCGTGCTGCTGCTGCCCCCCTCCCAGGCCGCAGCGCTCGAACCCCTGGCGCTGGACAACGCCGTCGCATTGCAGTTGCTGGGCCACAGCTACAGCGCCAACGCCTACCCGTTCAGCCCGCTCCACCAGAACTGCAACCAGTGGCTGGTGGAGCTGCTGGCCACGGCCTGGGGTCTGCCTGCGCCGCGCCCCACAGAGGCCCTGGCCCTGCGCAGCGAGGCCCAGCAGTGGCTGCGCGCCCAGGGCTACCGCCCCACCGTGTTCGAGGCGGGCAACCCGCTGCTCATGTGGGCCGGGCTGTTCGTTCCCTGGCTGCACAACGACGACCACCCGCCCGAGGACCTGGCCCAGGCCCGCTACCGGGTGAGCATGCCGGCGGCCATCGAGGCCTTTGTGCGCGACACCGTGCCCGGCGTGCGGCGCATTGAGCTCTGCCACAACGCGCGCCATGTGGTGGTGCACCACGGTTGGGGCAGCCTGTCCGATGGCTGTGAGCCCGGCGAGCAGGACACGGTGATCCCGTTCGACTGACCTGCTCGCCTGTCGCGCCACGCTGTGCCGTACCCACACGCAGCGGCATGGCGCGAAATGCCATGTGCAACGGTGCCCTCGCGGTCAGCGGCCTCGGGTGGTGCCGGCAGGCCACAGGGCCATGGGCAAAAGCCGGTCCCGCGCTTATGATGCCCGGCACCTTCTGTCGGAGCCTTTCCCCATGCGTCGCACTGTCTTGGCCCTTGTCACCAGCCTGAGCTGCCTGAATGCCCCTGCACAGCCCGAGGCCTCCGGCCAGGCCGACCCTGGGCCGCAGCACGACACCCGTCTGGTCGAGTCGGCACCTCAGGACCTCGCCGGCCCACTGGCCCATGCCAACGCACTGGGCGATGCCATGCCACTGGCCATGGCGGCTGCAACGGCCGCCGACACAGCCACCCCCCGCACGCCCTCGGCCTCCCCGACCGAGGTGGCACGCGTCGAGGCCCCACCACCCGAGCCCGGCCTCGACCAGGACCTGGTCGTCGTGACCGAGGCCAGTCAGGCCACCCCCGAAACCAGCGCCACCGCCCAGCCTGCCGCCTCGGCGCCGCCGCGCCTGGCCTTCAACCCAGCCATGACCGCGGCGCTGACCGACGGCCTGACCACACTGTTCGTGGTGGAGTCGGGCATCGGGCACGAGACCAACCCGTTGATCGGCAACAACCCGGCCAGCATCGTCGCGGTGACGCTGGCCAAGATCTGGCTGGGCCGCAAGATGGAGGAGCGCCCCGAGCCGCAGCGCACCTCAACCATCTCGGCGCTGCAGGCCATCTGGGGCGGCGCCACCGCCAACAACCTGGGCGTGATCGCCAACCTGCCCAACCCGGTCTCTTTGCTTCTGGGCATCGCCACCGGCATCAAGCTCTGGCTTGACACCGAACCCGAACGCAGCCGCCAGCACCAGGGCGCCCGACCAGCCGCAGCCCTAGACAGCAACCCCTAGGAAAGCCACGTGCATTAGGGCCCGCGCCCTAGCTCGACCTGTGAGAATTTCCTCATTCACTTTGATTGAGGACCCTCTCATGAGCAGCATCTCCCTGTCTTCCGTGACCAGCGAACTGGTCGAGTCTTATGGCAACACCGTGCACAACGTCATCAGCGCCTACCGCGCTGGCGGTGAACGCGTGGCCGATTTCCTGGACACCCGCTGGGACCGCGCCTTCGCCGAGTCGCGCGACCAGCTCAGCGCCGAGGTGCGCAAGAACGCACAGGCCGCGCACGACCTGTTCAACGGCTACTACCTCAAGGGCATCGCCCTGACCAGCGACGGCGCCGACGCCGTGGTCAACAAGGTGGTGGCTCTGGCCGGTGAAGGCATCAAGCGCGTGGCCGCCAACGCCGACCGCTTGCAGAGCCAGACCGGCCTGTCGGCCCTGAGCCAGGTGGCCCAGGCCAGCGTGCCGGTGGCCGTGGCTGTGCACAAGCTGGCCAGCGCGCTGGAGCAGAAATCGGTGCAGCTGGCCAACCAGTTCGCCGGCGACAAGGCACCCATCAAGCTGGCTGCCACCAAGCGCGTGTCCGCCTTCAAGAAGGCCCGCACGCGCAAGGCCGCCTGAAGTCCACACGCGCACCGTCAGTGGCAGAATCAGACGCACACCGTCCATAACGAGGAGCAACCATGGCCATCACCGTCAACATCGACCTGGGCTACGAATTCAACGTCAAGGCCAAGGCCGCCGATGTGTTCGCCGTGCTGTCCGACGTGCCCACGTCGGTCAGCCACTTTCCCAAGGTGGAGAAGCTCACCGACCTGGGCGATAGCGTCTACCAGTGGGAGATGGAGAAGGTCGGCACGGCGCAGGTCAACATCCAGACTGTGTACGCCAGCAAGTACGTGAGCGACAAGGCCAAGGGCCTGGTCAAGTGGACCCCGGTCAAGGACATCGGCAACGCCCTGGTCGGTGGCCACTGGAAGATCAAGGACAACAAGACCTCGACCGCGCTGGAGCTCAAGATCGCCGGCGAGATCCACCTGCCCTTTCCCGGCCTCATGAAGATGGTGGTGGCCCCTGTGGTTGAGAGCGAGTTCGAGAAGCTCGTCGACAAGTACATCGCCAACCTGGTCAAGAAGTTCGGCGGCGAGGTCTGAGCCCCACGCCCCCCTGGCCCCGCTGCAGCGGCCGCCCCCCACGGGCCGGCCGCTTTTGTTTTGGGCCTTTGCCGCAGCGCGGCACCGGCGCCACGCGCATTCGCTACCATCGCGCCCTGTTTTCACCCACGACAAGAAGGAATGCCGACCATGGCCATGGATGTGATCGACTATGAAATTCGCGGTGCCGAGATGCAGTTCGTCGAGATCGAGCTCGACCCCGGCGAGGCCGCCATCGGCGAGGCCGGCAGCATGATGTTCATGGACGCCGGCATCACCATGGACACGGTGTTCGGCGACGGCAGCGCGGCCCAGGGTGGTTTCTTCGGCAAGCTGCTGGGCGCTGGCAAACGCCTGATCACTGGCGAGTCGCTGTTCACCACGGTCTACACCAACGGCGCTGGCGCCAAGCAGCGTGTGGCCTTCGCTGCGCCCTACCCCGGCAAGATCCTGCCCATGGACCTGCGCCAGCTCGGCGGCACGCTGATCTGCCAGAAGGACGCCTTCCTGTGCGCA
>CAZKDU010000021.1:0-14067 GCA_964551485.1 uncultured Burkholderiaceae bacterium | reverse complement strand
GATGGCCACCACGCCCTTCTGGTTGGCGCCGGTCAGTTCCTGGCCGGTGTTCTCGTCGATCAGCTTGACGTCGTAGCCATAGACCGGCTTGCCCGGGCTGCCGAACTTCGACGGCTGCTTCTCGATGCCGTTGCAGATGGTGAGGATCGGCCAGCCGGTCTCGGTCTGCCAGTAGTTGTCGATGATGGGCTTCTTGAGGCTCTCGCTGATCCACTTGGCGGTGGGCTCGTCGAGCGGCTCGCCGGCCAGGAACAGCGCGCGCAGGCTCGAGAGGTCGTGCCTGCTCAGCGCCGCCGGGTCCTGCTTCTTCAGCACCCGCACCGCGGTGGGCGCGCTGAACATCGAGGTCACCTTGTACTTCTCGACCAGGCTCCACCAGATGGCGGCATCCGGGCGGATCGGCAGGCCCTCGTACATGATCGTGGCCATGCCGTAGATCAGCGGGCCGTAGACGATGTAGCTGTGGCCCACCACCCAGCCGATGTCGCTGGTGCTGAAGTACGTCTCGCCCGGGTTGCCGAGGAAGATGTGCTTCATGCTCGCGGCCAGCGCCACGGCGTAGCCGCCGGTGTCGCGCTGCACGCCCTTGGGCTTGCCGGTGGTGCCGCTGGTGTAGAGCGTGTAGCTGGGGTGGGTGGCGTCCACCCACTCGCAGGGCACCGTGGCCGTCAGGTGCTGCTCGCGCAGGGCGGCGTATGCGTGGTCACGGCCCGCCACCCACTGCATGGCAGCCAACTGGCGGTCTACCATCAGCACCGCCGCGGGCTTGTGGTTGGCCAGGCGGATGGCCTCGTCCAACAGGGGCTTGTACTCGACCACCTTGCCGCCACGCGAGCCGGCATCGGCACTGACGATGAGCTTGGGCTCGGCATCGTCAATGCGAGAGGCCAACGAGACACTGGCAAAGCCGCCAAACACCACCGAGTGCAGGGCACCGATGCGTGCACAGGCCAGCATGGCAAAGGCGGCTTCGGGAACCATGGGCATGTAAATCAGCACCCGGTCGCCCTTGCCCACTCCCAACCCCCTGAGGATGGCCGCCATGCGCTGCACTTCGGCATGCAGCTCAGCAAAGGTGTAGACACGCTCCTGGTGAGTCTCGGTGGAGACAAAGATCAACGCCGCCTGATCGGCACGGTCCTTGAGATGCCGGTCCACGGCGTTGTGGCAGAGGTTGGTGGTGCCCCCTTCGAACCAGCGCGCAAACGGCGGGTTGTCGTGGTTGCAGATGCGGGTCGGTGGCTGTTGCCAATCGATCAACTGGGCTTGCTCGGCCCAGAATGCGTCGCGGTCTTCGATCGAGCGGCGATGAAAATCGGCATAAAGGCTCACGCTGTGTCTCCGGCTTGGAATGAAATTGAATTCATAATTATGATCGCCTTGGCCTTGCGGCTCTCTGACAAGCAGTGACCCCACGATCCGATCACCTACCGCTTTGCCGGGCCAATCGAACGCAGAGACGCCCCAGAAATCAGAAACCGCCCGAAGGCGGTTTGTTCACATCGTTCGATCAAGCGCGCGAAGCGGCGCGCTTTCTTTTGTCACGGGTCTCATTACGAAGCTCTTGGCGGTACCTGGCCATGAGCGACTCGAACATCACCTCGGGTTCAACTCTCAAACCTTCAGCCAGCTGAATGAACACAGCAATGCTGGGCTGGTTGGCCCCCAGTTCCAAACGGCCAATGTAGGTGCGGGTGACATCGGCGTCGCTGGCCAGTTCATCTTGGGTCACACCAATTTCTGCGCGGCGCGAGCGCAGTTCAACCGCCAAGGCTTTCAGCAATTGAGGATTGCGATTGGCACCGTATTTCATAGCTTCGATGGTGACGGCAGACACCATGAAGAAACACGCATTTAATGCTCAAAATTTGTGCATGAAAGCCAATTTTTCGTCAGCTTTTCCACAAAACACACCTTCAGTTTGTTGGTATCAGCTCCAGCTGCACGGACGTAACCAGCCCGCTTGGCGTCTTGGCACTGTCGTCTTGGTTTTAGTCGATGCGAAGACCGATGCCAAGTGCAAACTCCGCCGCAAAGATGATTTTGCGTGAGTCACCCAAACACCACATCACACCTGACAAAAGCTCCAGGGCGGTCAACGCTGGCAATGCCACAGAGACCACGGGGCTGAACCCAGTTGCTTGCGGCCAATTCCAATGCATGTGGGCGTCACCAAGAATGGGGGAAGCACTTGCACTGACGGCTTGTGTTAGGCGTCACGTTGGGCCGCATCAGCCAAAGAAAAAGGACTTGGCTTTTCAGCCAAGTCCTTGAATTTTTTGGTAGGACGTGCAGGATTCGAACCTGCGACCAACGGATTAAAAGTCCGCTGCTCTACCAACTGAGCTAACGTCCCAAACAAAACAGCATGACTGTTTTTCGATAGCCTTAGATTATAGCGTGCTTCACCCAGCGCCATGCGTTGCTGTTTGAACAACAGCGTGGCCACCGAGTTGCTCGATCACCCAGCCTGCCGCACAAAGACCAAAAACGGCCGTGACACTCACCAGCGAACCATACCCATGGCAGTTGAGACTACCGTCTCCGGCCACCGCACAGGATGCATGGGGAGGACTGACTGGCTCACGGCTGAACACGCAGGCCAATCGCATGCGTTTGCCTTCGCGTGGTGCCTGGTGTTGTTTGCGCAGACGTTGACGCAACTGGGCCAACAAAGGGTCATGTGTGACCTGGGCCAAGTCATCCACCTCCACAAGATGGGCTTGGCGTTTGCCCCCAGCAGCCCCCACGGTCACAAAGGGAATACCCGTGTCGCGGGCCCAAGCGGCCATGGCGAGTTTGGCTGATAGCTGGTCTGTGGCGTCGATCACTGCATCTGGTGTTCGATCCAGCAAGCCTGGCCAGTTGTCAGGCGTCACAAACTCTTCAATACCGTCCAGTGCACAGTTGGGGTTGATCTGGGCAATGCGTGCGCGCATGGCGCCCACCTTGGCCTGACCCACGGTGTCGGTCAGGGCATGCACCTGACGGTTGATGTTGGACTCTGCCACATGATCGAGGTCCACCAAGGACAACCGCCCCACCCCTGAGCGCGCTAGGGCCTCAGCGGCCCATGATCCAACGCCACCAATGCCCACCACCACCACATGCGAGGCGCGAATGCGCTGGGATGCCTCATGGCCATACAGCCGCTCCAGGCCTCCGAAGCGTCGATCCGTCGCGCCGTCGGCGACTTCATGAAACATCAAGCCTCTCGCTCCAAGCGTGCGGTTTGGTAACTCAGGGCGGCCCAGGCCCCAAGAAAAATGGCTGGCACAGCCACGAAGCTGCCCAGGCTCAAGGTCGCCAGCGCACTCAGCCCCTGGCCGATCGTGCAGCCCATGGCTGTCACCCCGCCAGTCCCCATCAACACCGCCCCCATCAAATGATGGGCCAGATCTGCGACACCCCCAAAACCTTCCCAACGAAAGCGTCGGGTCATCAACGCCATGAGTGCGGAGCCCACCACCACCCCAACCACTGACACCACCCCCACAGTCAGCACCTTGCTGCGGTCACTGAAAAACATCAACCAATCCAGCAAGTGGGCCGCCGGCGCCACAAAACTCATGGCCTCGGCACGCCCAGACGCGGTCCCCAAAAACACCTCCTCCAGTGTTTCCGGGTGCTCCATCACATGCCCCAGATGCCCGGTGACCCACCACATGGCCGTCACCACACCGCCAATCCCCACGCCTGCCAACAGGTTCTCAAACGTCAGGAAAGTGCGGTCACTCAGCACCCACGCCAGCAACCCCAAGGTCAGCAAGGCTGCACAGCCCCATGTCACCCACTCCACAGGCATATTGGCCACTGAGGCCAGCCACGTTGGCAGTCGCGCCGGGGTTGGCACTGGCACAGCCAGCTGGTCCACGGTGGCCACACGCACCACAGCCAGCACCCCCTTGAGGCAGGCAAACGCAGTGAGCCCCATCACCACAAACACCACCAAAGATTTCAGGCTGCCACCGCCAATGCGCACCAAAGTCTTGCTGCCACAGCCGGACGCCAACACCATGCCAACGCCAAACAGCATGCCACCCACGGCCGCGGACACCGGCAGCCAGCGAGGAGCCGCATAAAGGGTGGCGGCCGGGTCGACGAGCCCTGCGTGCGACAGGGTGGTGAAGCCCAGCACTGCAATGGCCATGGCCAACGCCCATTGCCGCAACCGGGTCCAATCCCCCATGCTCACCACGTCGCTGATGGCGCCCATGGTGCAAAAGTGGGTGCGCTGGGCTATGGCCCCGAACACAGTCGAGAGGCCCAGGCTCCACCACAAGACCTGCGAGGTCAGCGCAGGCAGGTCTTGGCCTTCGCTCATCGCCGCTTACTGGAGTCGGCTCAACCGGTCGCGTGCTGTCTGAGCTGCGTCGGTCTGCGGGTAGCTGCGCACCAATTGGTCCAGCACTTGGCGCTGGGCAGCCGTGTCCTTGAGCTCCGCCTGGCAGTTGGCCACCGACAGCAGCGCATCTGGGGCACGCAGGTGGTCAGGCGCCACCTTGACCAAAGTCGAGAAATTGACAATTGCGTCTTTGTAGTCGCGGTTAGCGTACTGCGCGTTGCCCAGCCAGAACAACGCCGACGGCTTGTAGCCACTGTCAGGGTAGCGTTGCAAGAACGATGAGAAGCTGGACTCTGCGCCCTTGAAATCGCTGGTGCGCAAAATGGCCAAGGCAGCGTCAAACTCGCGTTTCTCCGCTGGCTCGGCCATGAATTCTTTGCGATCCACGCTCACTTTCACAGGCTCAAGGCGGCGCAGGCGCTCATCCAGGCCCTTGATCTGTTCCGAGCTTTTGTCGCTTCCAAGCGCTGTGGCCAGGTCTTTCTGGCGGCGTTGCAGGTCATTGATGTTCTTGCCATCGACCTCAATCTGGCCGCGCAACCGAGCCATCTCGCCACGAACGCTTTCAACTTCGGTCAGCATCTCCACCAAGCTGCGGCGCATGGCGGCATTGTCTTCCATGCTGCGTCGCATCTGGTCGGGTGTGACTTGGCTGACTTGGTAGCTGTCAGACCATGTCGGCGTGTGTGTGTTGTCCGTGGCTGAGGACAACGCGGCATGGCCGCCTTGAGACATCAAGGCAAGCGTCAAACCAGCAGAAACAGAAATGCGATTAAACATGGGGAATCTCTCCGCTCTAGGGTCATCGGTACACAAGCACGGCGCGACGGTTTTGAGCCTGGGCCTCTTCACCACCGCCCTCCACCGCCGGCTTTTCTTTGCCAAAGCTCACGGCCTCAGTTTGTGGCGTGGCCACGCCCAGCTGTTTCAACGCGCGCTGCACTGCATCGGCTCGCTTTTGCCCCAAGGCCAGGTTGTATTCTCGGCCACCACGGTCGTCGGTGTGACCTTCTATGAGCACTCGGCTGGTGCTTCGACGCTTGATGAACTCGGCATGGGCTTGAAGGTCATCCAGGAACTCCGGCTTCACGGCATAGCTGTCGAAATCGAAATACACAAGACGGCTGACGCCGGCGGGCCCCTGCTCGGCTGCCACCGGGGCAGCGCTTGCGTTCACTTGCGGCACACCACCGGTCAACTCCGAGGCGGTAACTCCACCAGTATTCACACCGGAGCTTTGTGCCCCGTCGGTCCCACCAGCCACAGGCTTGCCAGACAGGTCCGTCACCGGCACGTCGGCAGGGTTGGGACCAGAAGCACACCCTGCTATCAGCAGGGCCGCCAGCAATGCAGAAAATAGTTTGGTCGTCATCTCAAAGGTTGGTGGGCTACATCAGCGAAGGAATGGGCCCCAATCGGGTTCCCGGATATCGCCCGCAGGCCCGATCAAGCGGGCTTTCACTCGGCCATCCAGCGTGGTGGTCATGAGGGTTTCACGGCCGCCGCTGGTGGTTGCAAACAGGATCAGCTTGCTGTTGGCTGCAAAACTCGGGCTCTCGTCAGACGAGGTTTCCGTGATGGAGTTCACATTGCCCGATGCCATTTCCTGCACCTGGAGTTTGAAAGCACCCCCGATGCGCGAAATGTAGGCCAGCCAGCGCCCATCGGGGCTGATGGCCGGTGAAATGTTGTAGCTGCCGCTGAAGGTGACGCGCTGGGCGTCGCCACCGGATGCAGGCATGCGGTAGATCTGAGGCGCACCACCACGGTCACTGACGAAGTACAACGAACCATCTTGCGCAAACACCGGTTCGGTGTCGATGCTCGCGGACTGAGTCAGGCGTCGTGGCTCGCCCCCCCCACTGGCATCAAGCATGTAAATCTGCGACGATCCGTCTTTGGTCAACGTGACTGCCAGGCTTCGACCGTCAGGCGACCAGGCCGGTGCACTGTTTGACCCTTTGAAATTGGCCAGCACTCGGCGGCGACCCGTGGCCACTTCGTGCACGTACACCACGGGCTTGCGCGATTCGAACGACACGTAGGCCAGCTGCCCCCCGTTGGGTGACCAGCTCGGGGAAATGATGGGCTCGCCACTGACCAAGGCCGATTGCGGGTTTTCGCCATCGGCATCGGCGACCCACAGACTGTAGCGGGTACCGTTGCGCGTGACATAAGCAATGCGCGTGGAGAACACCCCTTTGTCGCCCGTCAGCTTTTCGTAGACGAAATCGGCAATGCGGTGAGCTGCAAGCCGCAATTCAGCCACATTGACCACGAAACTCAGCGCACCCAGGTCTTGCCCCTTGATCACGTCCCAGAGCCGGGTCTTGATGTCATAGCGGCCATCGGGCAGGCGGCGGATACTGCCCACCACCAGGGCGTCGGCGGCCCGCTGGCGCCACAGCGAGGCGTCCAGCGGAGAGGACTCATCCAGCGGGGCGCCTGCCGCGTCCACCGGACGGAATTGCCCGGAACGCTCCAGATCGGCCATCACGATGGCACCGATCTTCTGGGGAGACTGCTCATCGCCTCTGAACGAGGCCACGGCGATCGGGATCTGGGTCAACCCCACCCCAGAGATGTCCACTCTGAACTGCGCCCAAACCGGTGCGCTGGTTGCAAGGGCCAGTCCAGACAGAACACGCCTTCTGGTGGCGCGGAATTCAGTGTTCATGGTGTGTACTTCCAGAAAAATGCAATGATATAGAGACGCCCTCAGGCGGAAGGACCAGAGGCAATGTTTTTCCACTGCCGAGACCATTCCGGCAGGTGTTCCAACTCCACCGCTTTAGCATAGCGGTAAAAAGTGACCTCGAAATACGACAAGGCGATCACAAAGCCTGGCCAACCATCGAGAAATCCTCGCTTGAACAGGTAATGTTTCCAGAAAGCCCACACGGCATGACTGAAGGCCTTGCCATAGCTGGAACCGGCTTGGCGGCGTTTGGTCGCCCCCAGGCTGGAGTAGCGGTTCATCTTGGCCAGTGACTCGGCCAGATCCTTGAAGGGTAATTGCCAGATCGCATGGTGGAAGTGGCCCACACGCGCACCGGGAGACAACTCATACCCTTCATGCACCGGGCTGGCCTCGTAGCGCATGCTGGACTTGCGAAACAGCTGCGGCTGACGGTAATTTGGGTACCAACCCGAATGCTTGATTTCCCGGCCCAGAAAAAAATTCCTGCGCGGCACGAAATAGGCCTCGTGCGCGGCGGCCGCCACCAGAGCCTTCACCTCTTGCGCCGCCTCGGGTGTGCACCGTTCGTCAGAATCCAGGCTGAACACCCACTCGTGCCGACAGGCCTGCACCGCACTGTTGCGCAAGGCACCAAATCCCTGGAAATCGACTTGCACCACCCGCGCACCCAGCGAAGTCGCAATTTCAGCCGTGCCATCCGTGCTGTGCGAGTCCGCCACGACCACTTCGTCAGCCCAGCTTACACTGCGGATCGCATCGGCCACCTTATCGGCCTCGTTGTAGGCAATGATGTAAACAGATACAGCCGTCACAAATGATCTCCAGCGGCGGAGCATAGCAGAGCAACACCTGCGATCAGCGGAGCCTTGCGCCCCTGGAGCCTTGCGCCCCTGTAACATCCAGCCCCAGCTCCGACGCATCCACACCCAACACCTCGCCCAACGTGCCTTACCGTGCCCGCCTCGCACTGATCTGCCTGGTCGCTGCCTCCGTCAGCCTGCCCATTTCGATCATCAGCATCTGCAAGCTCCTGCTGCTGCTCGGCAGCTTGTGGGTTTTGTTGCCCCCCGCCTTTGCCAAGGCCCCCTCCCCCGCAGCAGGTGCGTCGATCACCGCGCTGCGCACCCCCATTGCCACGCTGGTGGCCTTGGCGGCCATGGCGATCAGCCTCACATGGACCGAGGCCGATCTCTACACCGCCCTCAACGCTTGGCAGAAACACGCCAAGCTCCTCACTGTCCCACTGCTGCTGCTGCTGATCCGTTCACCGCGTGAAGCCAATATGGCCATGCTCGCCTTCCTCGCTGGGCAGGCTTTTTTGTTGCTCAGCTCATGGATGCTGGTTGCAGGCCTGCCGGTGCCCTGGGCCACGGCGCGTGGGGAAATGCAGGGCTATTACGCCGTGTTTTCCAGCCGTCTGGACCAGCCCATCATGAGCAGCCTGTCCGGGGCACTGGCCTGGTACCTGGGCATGACCACACAGCGGCATGGATTGCGTGTGGCGTTGCTGGTGCTGTCCGTCCTGTCGTTCGTTCATGTGCTGTTCGTGATGCAGGGTCGCACTGGCCATGTGATCGCCTTGTGCATGATGAGCCTGATCTTCATCCGCCATTGCGCCAGTCGGCACAAGCTCTGGCTGCTGCTGTTACCGGTGCTCCTGGTCGGCGTGGTGCTGGGTTCGCCGCCGTTGAAACACCGCATGGACGAAGCCGTCAAAGAGGTGGTGGCCTACTCCCAGGGTGTGCAAACCCCCTCTTCCTCTGGGGAGCGCCTGAACTATTCCTACCGCAGCCTGCAGGCGATCGACGAGCGCCCCTGGCTGGGTCACGGTGTGGGCGCATGGAATCTGCAGTACAACCGGTTTGAAAATGGCCAGGGCCTCGCCCACACCCACAAAGTCATGAACCCCCACCAGGAATTCCTGCTCTGGACGGTGGAAGCCGGGGTGCTGGGGCTTCTGGCTTTGTTGGGGTGGCTGGCAGCAATCTACCGGGACGCGCGCCCGATGACGCCCCTGGGGCGACGCTGCGTGGAAGCCGCCCTGCTGGCCACCGTGGTGGCGTGCCTGTTCAATTCGGCACTGTACGATGCCGTGATTGGCGACTTTCTGTGCGTGGCCCTGGCGCTGACCATGGCCCTCGGCCGTGATGCCACCCGCACCACCGAACCCTCATTCCTTCGATGACACCCCCCTCTGCCCCTCACGCGCCGATCCCGCATGTCGGGCGCCGCTTGCTGCGTGTCTGGCCCTACTTCAGTCAATCGCCATCGAATTGGGTGATTGCAGCCGTGGCCACCATCGTGGCCGCTGCCACCGAACCCCTGGTGCCCGGCCTGCTGAAGCCGCTGCTCGACCATGGTTTCAGCAAACAGGATTTCAATCTGTGGTTGGTCCCAGCCACCTTGCTGCTGTTGTTCGGGGTGCGTGGCTTTGCTGGTTTTCTGGCCCAGCTGGCCCTGGCCAAGATCACCAACCAAGGCCTGCTGCACCTGCGCCGGGTGATGTTCGACAAAATCCTCAGCGCCCGCCTCGATCTGTACACCAATCAATCCTCGAGCTCCCTGGCCAACACCGTGGTGTACGAGGTGCAGAACGGCTCCACGCTGCTGGTCAACTCGCTGATGAGCCTGACCCGCGACAGCATGACCCTGCTGGCACTGACCAGCTACCTGCTCTATCTGAACTGGAAGCTCACCCTCATCGTCTTCGTGATGATTCCGACCGTGGGCTGGGTCATGCGCACCCTGTCGCGCCGCCTCTACCACCTGACCCGATCCAGTCAACAGGCCACCGACACCCTGGCCTATGTGGTCGAAGAAAACGTGCTGGCCTACAAGGACATTCGCCTGCACCAGGCCCAGATCTCGCAGCGCCAGCGCTTCACCCAGCTCGGCGAGACCCTGCAGCGGCTGTCCATGAAATCCACCACGGCGTCGGCCGCCATGACCCCCATGACGCAGATGCTGGCGGCCCTGGCCCTGTCGACGGTCATCACCATCGCCTTGCTGCAAAGCCAGGGCATGGCGCCCACCGGTTCCTCGTCGGTCGGTGGTTTTGTGGCCTTCGTCACGGCCATGCTCATGATGGTTGCCCCGATCAAGCACCTGTCCGAGATCGCCAGCCCCATCACGCGCGGCCTGGCCGCGCTGGAGCGTGGCGTGGAACTGATCGAGGCCACCCCGGACGAGCACGGTGGCGGCCACCGGGTTGCGCGTGCACAGGGCCGCCTCACGTTTTCCGCCGTGGAAGTGCGTTACAGCGCAGAGGGGTCGGCCGCGCTCGCCGGCGTGGACCTGGCCGTGCACCCCGGTGAGACCGTGGCCCTGGTCGGAGCCTCGGGTTCCGGCAAGACCACCCTGGTCAACCTGCTACCGCGTTTCCTCGATGCCAGCCAGGGCGTGGTCACCGTCGACGACCAACCGGTGCAGACCTGGGACCTGGCCTGCCTGCGTGCCCAGTTCGCCATGGTCAGCCAGCACGTGGTCATGCTCAACGCTTCGCTGGCCGACAACGTGGCCCTGGGCCAGGCGGTGGACCGCGAGCGGGTGCTGGCCTGCCTGCAGGCAGCCAATCTGCAGACCTTCCTGCAAGGACTGCCCCAAGGCATCGACACCACGGTGGGCCACAATGCCACACAGCTCTCCGGCGGCCAGCGCCAGCGCCTGGCGATCGCCCGCGCCCTGTACAAAGACGCCCCGATCCTGATCCTGGACGAGGCCACCTCCGCGCTCGACACCGAATCCGAGCGTGCCGTGCAGGATGCGCTGACGCGCCTCATGCGTGGCCGAACCACCCTGATCATCGCGCACCGCCTGTCGACCATCCTGCACGCTGACCGCATCGTGGTCATGGAGCAAGGCCGCATCCTTGAGGTCGGCACACATGCTGAGCTGCTGGCGGCCCAGGGTGCCTATGCCCGGCTGCACCAGATGGGCCAGCAAGAGCCCGATGCATTGCGCTCCCTGCCTTCTGCCCCCGTTTGCCCTGCCCCATGAACCCGGTATCCATCAGCGGTTTCACCTTCATCCGCAACGGCGTTGAGCTGGGTTTCCCGTTCGAAGCGTCGATCCGCTCACTGCTGCCCCTGGTCGATGAGTTCGTTGTGGCCGTGGGCCGCAGCAGTGACGACACCCTGGCACGCGTGCGTGCCATCGGCGACCCCAAGATCCGCATCATCGACACCGTGTGGAACGAACGCATGGCCGACCGCGGGTTTGTCTACGCACAGCAAAAAATGATTGCCCAGTACGCCTGCACCGGCGACTGGGCCTTCTATCTGGAAGGCGACGAAGTGGTGCACGAGAACGACCTGGCCGCGATCCGTGCCAGCGTCGAGCGTCACCATGCGAACCCTGCGGTCGAGGCACTGGTGTTCGACTACCACCATTTCTACGGCTCACCCGATTGGGTGTCGATCAGCCCGGGTTGGTACCGGCGCGAATGCCGGCTGATTCGCAACACCATCCGCAGCTACGCGCCGGACGGCCAGTACTGGCTGGTCACGACCGAGCACAAGCGCGGCCGCAACCCGCACGCTGCACTGGCCCAGGCCCACATCTACCACTACGGCTGGATCCGGCGCAACGAGGACATGCAGAAAAAGCTTGATCAGGTCAGCAAGTACTGGGCGACCTCGGCCACCCAGGTCCGCTACAGCCAGTTCGACGCGCGTGCGCTGACCCCCTTCACCGGCACCCACCCCCTGGCCGTGCGCGACTGGCTGCGCACCGGGGCCGAACAGGCCTTGCACATCGACCCGGCCTACCGCCCCACACGCAAGGAAAACAAGTACCACCTGATGCGCCAGATCGAGCGCCTGACCGGTCTGGACTTCAGCCGCAAGCACTTCAAGCTGGTGGCCTGACGCCCCGCGATCTCTGCCACTCAGCGCGGTGCGCAAGCCTGCAGGTACAGGCGCTCCTGCGCCAGGGCGATGTGGGCCCAGTCGTGCTGAGCGGCCCAGGCCCGCCCCTGCTCGGCCAGCTGCCTGGCCACAGCCGAGACCGTGTCCCCAGGCCCCAACAGCGCTTGCAGGGCCTGCACCAGCGCTGGCGGGTCCTGCGGGTCCGGCAACAGCCAGGCCTGTTCGCCATGCACCAGCAGGCTGGCGATGCCGCAGTGGACCGAGCCGCTGACCACCACAGGCAGGCCGTGGGCCATGGCTTCGAGCACCACCATGGCGAAGGTGTCTTCCAGGGTCGGGTGCACCAGCAGGTCGGCGGCCTGGTAGGCCGGCCCCACATCGGGCAGCGGCCCGAGGAACCAGACCCGGTCGCGCAGGCCCAGGGCCTGGGCCCGGGCCTCGTATTCGGGTTGTTGGGTGCGTTGCCCCACCACCACCAGCCCCACCTCCGGCGGCAGCTGCGCCAGGGCTGTCAACAGCGTGGCCAGGCCTTTCTTGCGGTAGTCGTTGCCGACGAACAGCAGGCAGCGCGCGTTGGCGGGCAGGCCCAGCCGCTGGCGTGCGGCCACACGATCGGCCGCACTGGTGGGGAGCGGCATCTGCACCCCGGGCGTCAGTACGGCCAGTTGCCCCGCCAGGCGGGGAAAGACCTGGGCCACGGTGTCGCGCAGCGAGTCGGACGTCACCACCACCTGTCGTCCCGGACGCGGCGCCAGGCGCCGTGCCTCCAGGCCCAGGTAGGTCAGCAGGCGCGGACTGGTCAGCACCCGGGCCCAGCGCAGCAGCCGGCGCAGGCCCGTGCGGCCCTGGAACAACGTGTGCCAGACGGGCAGCACATGGACGGTCTGCACCTGGCCATGCCAGGTGTTCTCGTGCGAATGCACCACGTCGAAGCCATGCCGCGTGGCCCACCAGGTGGCTGTGGCATACCAGAGCTGGTTCAGCCACCGTGGCTTGCGCATCGGCATGGACACCCGGTGGTAGTGCACCCCGGGCCAGGTGTGCCCGATCTGCTGCGCGTACACATGGACCTCATGGCGCTGCGCCAACGCTTCCACCAGAGCAATCGAGTAGCGCTCGGCCCCACCGCCGGTCGGGGCAAACACGCGGTTGAGCACCGCGATGCGCAGGCGCCGCGGCGTGGATGGCGCCGCCTGGGCAGATGGTGCGCTCATGCGGACAGCCGCTGTTTGCGGTCTTCGTAGGCCGTGGCCAGCTTGAGCCAGAACACCGGCAGGGTGGTCGAGCGCAGCACCGGCACACGCGTCAGGGCCCACAGCGACTGACCCGCGTGGCAGCGGCTACGCTCGGTGGTGGTGGCGCTCAGGTAGCCGGCCTCGCGCACCTGGGTCACCTGCCCGGGCAGGTACTGCCCATAGGGGTAGCAGAAATGCCGCACCGGCTGGCCCAGCACGGCCTCCAGCTCCGTGCGGCACCCGGCAATCTCGGTGCGCGTCGCCTCGGCCGACAGCGTGGGCAGGCGCACATGGTGGCGCGTGTGCGCCCCCACCGCCTGGCCGCCAGCCTGCCACTGGCGCAACTGGCCGGCGTCCATCAACGGCACCTGGGCGATGCCGTTCTCAGCGTCCCAGGTGTTGGTTTGGCCCAGGCGCTGGCTGACCACGTAGCAGGTCGAGGAAAAACCCTGGCGCTGCAGCACCGGCAGCGCGTGCTCCAGGTTGTTCAGGTAGCCGTCGTCGAAGGTGATGCCGACCACCCTGCCCTGGCGCTCGCCGCGCAGGTAGGGCATCAGCGCGTCCATGGACAGGCCCTGGTAGCCGAGCCAGCGCAGCAGGGCCATCTGCCGCGCGAAGGCCGGCGGGCTGACGTACAGGCTGCGGTAGGGCGCGCCGCGTGGCGGGGCCGGTGCGATCTGGTGGTAGACCAGCACAGGAATGGGCCGCCGGTTCGCAGCACGGTCGGAAAGCAGCTCAGACATGGAAGGCAATCAATGGACAAACGCGGCGTCAGAGCAGCACGATGTCGTACTGCTCCTGGCCCATGGCGGTCTCGCTCTGCAGGGAAATCGGCTTGCCGATGAAGTCGCTCAAGCCGGCCAGGTGCTGACTTTCCTCATCGAGAAACAGCTCGATCACCTTGGGCGAGGCCACCACACG